>NZ_BAABIQ010000040.1:0-236304 GCF_039542865.1 Olivibacter ginsenosidimutans
ACTTTTGTTCATACTTTTTTGTGTCGTAACTCAAAAGTATAAATCTCGGAGCAGTTCGATTAATTTCTACTGCTCCTTTTTATTTTTCCCGGACACTAGTGATAATATATATTAACATTGAATGAACCAACGAATTGTTCAATCGGATCCAATCCTGCCTTAAAAAATTGCTTTATACCAAAAGGAGCCCGAAAATTTGTAACAGAGGCATTCCTTAAGTCTTTAGCTCCTTTATATTTAGCATAAAAATATTCTCTAGCTTTAGAAATTCCATCTGAGTTTCTCATGGCATCTGAAATCTCATCATTTTCATATCTAGCATAATTTATCATTCCCAAGCCACCCGTTAGCCATCGACCAAACATTCCTACAGTGGTTTTAGCTTTTTTACCCCAATTGTCAAAATCGCCCCCTCTTTCATTTTTATTTTTCTTATTCGGATCATCTTGCTCACTGGCATTTGCTTCCTTTTCTTGTAGAAAATCAGCTATTTCAGTCGGATCAGAAGTTGACCACCTATCCTTACTTTCTACCCACATACCATTCGGATCCAGCTTGCTAATCGGGTCATTAAGGGCATAATTGTAAGGAGAGTATGAATGATAACTCTCCGCCAACGGATCTACACTACCCCATCTGCCTATAACAGGATCGTAAAAACGTGCTCCGTAGTCATAGGTACCCAGCCCATCTTGTAATTCCTTCCCGTTGTAAAGATAGTTATTTGCAGGTGAAGGATAAACACCCCCATAGTCTTTTCCGAAAGGGTAGTAATCCGCTTTGAACTGTTTATCCAGCGTGCCGTCACTCTTCACCATGAATCCTGCACGAGCATTGCCCAAGTGATCCTTCAGAAAATACTCGTAATTGAACTTGTTACCGTTCCATAATATCCGCCCCTCTTCCATATGGATCATTTCCAGAGCTCCCTCTTTCCATTCTGTACCCATTAGATATTCCCTAACGATACCAGCGTTTACCATACGCAACTTTGTTCCGTTTCCGTCATAGGTGTAGGTGACGTTCCGTGTACCTGTCACCGTCTGTGGCAGGTTCAGGTAGTTATATGCGATGGTATTACTGTTCCGCCCATCCCTCGTCATGTTACCACTGGTCGCATCATGTGTATAGGTATAAACTGTGGTGCCGAACTTGATGGTGGAAAGCTTGTTTCCGTTGTATTCGTACACCCACTTTGCTCCGGCATCACGCGTCAGTCCTTTGATATTGCCCATCACATCATATTCGATCAGCTCCCGTTTTCCATCAGCAGCCACACCATTGGTCAGGCGGTTCTGCTTATCATAGATATAATTGAAGCTTCCCGACATCGCGCCGTTACGACTCCATTCCTGTCGGCTGATATTCCCGTTGTATTGCGCGATGGTCCCAGCGGGGGTATCATTGTAACGCAACGTCTGGCTAAACAGCGGCGAACCGCCAGAGCTCAACCAGCCACGTGCGTTGTAGGTATAGTTTGCCGTTTCTTTGAAACTGCCACCCTTATCCGTACTGTGCAATGCTTTACTCCGCAGCTGTCCTATTTCGTTATAGCGGTTCCGTGCAACCAGAATCTCCGGATCCGTTACCGTTCCATTCTTTACCTGCTTCCGGGTATCGATCAGTCGTCCCCTGTGATCGTAGTCAAACGATGTCGTAACTATCAATGTTGGTGCTCCTGCCGTAACTAGCGTCTGTATCGTTTGTGTTGGCTGTCCGCTGAAATTATAAGTATACACTATGGTATTGGTATTACCCGATACCGTTCCTCCTTTGTAGTGCTGGCTCCACTCTTTGGCTACCCTGCCCAACGCATCGTAATAATATACCGTCCACAGATAAACATTGCTCGAACCAATTACTTTGGTCTTCTTCGCGGTAAGCAGTCCCTGAACCTGTGCGCTGTAACTGGCTGATTCATTATTGGGCAATGAGGGAATACCTGTATATCGGTCATAATAGTTCACCTCCATTACCTCATATTTAGCCGGTGTGGTTGCGGGAAGCATCGGCATGCTCCGGTTAGTATATCCTTCAACATTACCGCTGGCTGTTGACGGTGCTTCCCAATGATTGGGATAGTCCTGCCCGTTCGCTGCATGCTGAGTATCCCACCAGGGGAGATCGCCATTCTTCTGCGTCCCTTTCATCACCAATCTTCCCAGTGCATCATACTTGTAAAAGATATTATATATCGTCCCATCAGCGGCTTTGTTACCGTCCTGATGGATTATCATCTGATCCATTGCATTGTAAATCATTTTCTGCCAATAATTGCTTCCAGGCATCTTTTTTTGCGATAGCCGTTGCCGCATGTCATAACGGTATTGGTAAGCATATTTGGCTAGCTCTGTTGCCGCTATGGGACTTGAGGGGTCCCGGTCGGGAGCCAGTGCCGGTGGCAATACATAGCAAAGGTTTCCGAAATCATCGTATACATAATAAGTACTTAGCATCTCAGTGGTGGTTCCCTTTTTATTAAAAGTACGTTTCAGTACCACCTTTCCTTGCTTATTATTATATTCCTCTGTGGTACCCAGCCTGCCGCTGTCGGGCACCCAGTTTTCATCCTTAGTTACCGTAACATACAATTCTTTTGCGGGGTAAGGGGTATTAATTACCAATGTTGGGTCGCCGTATTGGTCATAACCAACCGTGTATCTGGCTACCCTTCTTGTGGTAGCCAACGTCCCGAAGGCCACTGCATTGTTGGCTGTATATTCCGTAACCATAGTCCGACCTGCAGTGTTGGTTCGAGATGCGGACGGCTGCCAGACGGCGCCCGGAAAGCCCTGCTCCAATACGCGGTTCAGTGGACTGGTTTCGTACACCGGTCTGGCAAAGGAAGGTGTGGTACCGTTGACAGCGGGAATCGGAACAACGCTGTTAGCCGTCCCATTGTTGTAGAAAGATGCCTGTTCTGTCACTACTGCCGAACGATATTTGCCATTGCTGCCCACAACTGCTACATAAGGCAAATAGATTCTGTCTTCCCGTCCGAAGTTATCGTAAGTTTGATGGGTGACGATGTCACGGTAGCTTGGGCTTGCCTTCCCCTGCACCGTTTGGGCCAGGCGTCCTAAACCATCGAAATACTGAACGTCCTGCATTCTGTCCACCGTGGCAGTGCCACCTGTCTCTGATAGGTATGAGGTGTGCAATATATAATTTTGCACGACATCCGGTTGCAAAATCATTTGTTCCCCTGTCACACGGATAAGTACCGTCTTCCCAGAAGGGATATGAAACCCAGGCTTTAATGTCACGCTCCGTGTAGCCTCAATGGTTGACTGGTTGCTATAAGTGCTCAGTACTAAATCTTGCTGAAGTTGGCCATATGTCGTATTCATTGCCGATATAAGGGCGGCAAGTATGGCAATATTCTTTTTTATTGTTCTTTTCATGTTGCCTGTCCTCCTTACTGGTTACGGTAATGATATTCATAAGTATCAGTTGTTTTACTCTGCGTATTCTTCGTTTCTTTCAGACGCCCGAAACCGTCATAATTATAATACGTAGTCCTTCCCGACGGATCCGTGCCACTGCTTATACCTACCAATGGTTTATAGGTATACCAGCTAACTGAAGCATCTGGAAGGGCAGTCCTGAGCGGGTCCAGCTTACTTCTAACCACTGCATCTGTTGGTTCAGATGCAGTGAAGGTACTTAATGCGGTAGCACCACCAAAAACGGTCTGTACCTGTGCAAACGTAGCGTTGCGGACTTCCGCCACGGGGTACTGTCCCCTATAACTCCAGAGATAAGTTGTTATTGCACCTGCTTTCTTCTGAGAACTCGTAAGTTTGCCATTACTGTAACTAAAAGTCTCTCTTTCATCATACTTACTATCAAGGGTCAAACTAACATTTGTATTAGATGATATAGAGAAGGCAGCATTTGCTTGAGGAAAGTCCAGCACTAATAATCCAGAGAGATACGGATAGCTATCGCTTCCTATATTAAAAAATCCGTATCGATTAAAAACGGAATTAGTCACTTTTCCATTTTTCCGAGTTGTTATTTCTAAAGGTGTATTAATAAATCGGTCATGCAAATCCCATATCGGTTTAAGCATATTGTCTGCATTTTGTTTATTACTTGCAAAAGTGGTTTTATACAAACTGTTTGGCTCGCTGAAATTATTCCTTCGATAGGTAATATACCTTTGTCTTGCTGCTGCTTTACATGCGCGCATCTCATGAAAAGATCTAAATGCACAATTCCAATCATTTCCGCATGCTGCTGTTCGCTGTTGATGTTGAATATCGCAGGTCTGACAGTCAGAAAGGTAAGTGGCCCAGCCATCAGATATGGCCTCTGCTTGAGGCATCCGGAAATCAAAGGCGTACTTATAATGAGTGATGGTTCGCCCTTCACTATTCTCTACACTACTTCTTGTCATCTGCCGATGGTAGGGACTATCAAAAAGGATAGTATCAACTGTCATTACACTCTCCCCTGTCCCCGATCCATTAATGGTTGTAATAGTTTCAATTCTTTTCTTAAAGTATCCTCGTAATGTATATTCGGTAAACAAATCGCGTTCTACCTTTAATGCTGGAGTAAATACTTTTGTACTATCATAAGAATAAAGATAGGTTATTGATTTCCTTAATTTGCCACTGCTATCAAAATGGTCTTCATCCTTCAACTCACCGCGCTGGAACTCAAACGGGATAGGTGCAGCAGGAAAGTTAGGGGCGAATGGATCACATTGACCTGAAAAGTCTGTATAAACATATTTTGTTGTTTCACGTTCCCACGAATTTACATTATAGAACCGATATATTGATTTCCCTTGAGCATTGTTGTTATAGGTCAAAGTTACTTCATCGTATCCAATATGATTGCCTTGGTAATTTGACATTGGAGTTATACTATAGGGTGCTATCATATGCGGAACTCCAAGATTAGGGCCTTCAACAGCGATGCAACCGTTTGGATGAGGATTAGGTATATAATCCGGTCCTTCTCCCGAGCGAAAACCATAGATTTTAACGATATCATTCCGAATACTTTGAATATAACGAGGCCTTTCATACAAATATCCGGTGGATCGACCATTTGTTTCATATGAGTAGGACTCTACCATATCAGGTGTACCATTTCCTGCCTTTTTGGTAATCATTTTTATCCGCAAACCACCTACAATAGGATCCTGAACATCAGTGGAAACGTATTTTGAAAAGGAGAGATATGCACCCGTACTCGAATTTCTGCTATCTCTAAACATATTCAGTGTATAGATACCTTCCGGTATATTGTTAGTATAAGTAGCGGTTTTACTGGCCTCCAGAGAAGCACTACTCACAATTTGCCCGGTTGCTTTATTTTTTAGATTGAAACTCGCAACCTGAGACCCTCCAACCCCTTCACTTGGGCCATTTGTAAAAACTAGTTGATATTTTTCATTTCCCGTGAACTGGATATTGTCCCATACTTTCGAATAACTTCCATCCATCCCTACGTGAAAGTTATCAAAATATTCCAAGCCATGCATTACTATGTTGAGATATGCCTTATTTGGTTCAAAATCGAATATAACAGAACCTCCAGTGGGGTATACAATCTCTTTAAGTGCGCCCTCTTTCATTTCTGGCCATTTTGGCTCCCGATTGGCACCCCGATAAAATTCCGTATAGATATCTTTTGTAATCGTTGGTATTAATGTGGAATTCGCCGTTTCAGCATTATAAAAGCCCCAGTGATCCTGAGCTAAAGACAACCTTCGTGAAAGGAAATTACTTTCATAATAAAATTTATAGGGAGCAGAACGCTCTCCCGCAGCCCCATATTCAACTAGACTATCTAACTTTAACCTTTTCTTATCTGATACAATAGTCGAACTAGTATATAAATTCAGTCCAGAACCTAATTGACCGAAAGGATCGTCGAAATAGCTTGTATAAAATTTAATTTTTTTCAGCAGCGCGTTACCTGTTCGGACTTCTATTTCATCCAAGGCCTTACCTTCCGTATTCGCAGACTCGTTAAAACCATAGCCACCCGAACTACTATTTCCGGATAAGTCTAAACGAGCAACGCTACTTGGTTTAAAAATCAATTCACCATGGCTAAATATAATATCAGCTAAGCGTATACCATCGAAATAATCCCTCACCAATTCATGGCCTTTTTGCATTGCAATCTGGTCAAGATTAAAAACAGGAAAAAGTCCAATGTTGTAAACACTATATTTTTCAGGCATATAATTCAACTCGATCCTGTTAAGCCCATCAAATGATTCAATTTTTGTTAAATACCAGCTGGAAAACACCACATCACTTGATAAACCATTATTCAAAGTATATCTTCTAGTAACCTCAATAGGATATACATAACCTGTTTTAGGTAAATCTGCAGAGTATTTTCCGAAATAATATTTCGTTCCATCCTTTGTGGTTACGGTAAAACCCTGAATATTTTGCTGCATACCTAATACACTACCATTATTTGGCAATCTGAAAGTGGATTCAATTTTCAAATCGTCATTGTTTTCTATAATGACGATTGTCCTGTCATCATTAAAGAAAAATTTTCCTGAGTAACCGTTAAAATTGAAAGTAAACAAATCCGGTTCCCCATCTCTTTCGCCCGTAGAAAAAAGATGATCGTATGTTCTTCCTCCTTCGCCTGTCAATGTAAGATAATTGCTATATCCATAATTAGCATAGTGCCCGTATTGGCCCTTCTGTGTATTAGCCGCTTCATCCGGAAGACCTCTTACCGTTCTGGTAATCATACCTCCCGCATTCAAGGCCCAGCCAGTTCCTACCCAACTGGCAGATTCAATTACTTTGATCCCTCCCGCGTGATAACTTAGCGAAATAGGAAGTGAGAGTACGCCATCAGAAATAGTGTAGAGAGGAATGTTAATCGAGGGTATTCCCGTATGTTTGTTGACGGGTATATCCGTAAACTTGCCCAGCGATGCTGAATTTGGAGACGAAATGCTCACTTTCGTATAGTCAAGCCCTTGTGCTAGGGAACTAAAACTAACAAGCATAACTATACCGCATAAAACCATGAGTTTATAATTGGCTCTAATCTTCATAATTAGTTGAGTAAATGATTGTATAAAATAACTTATTTTTACAGTTGGCTTCTAAGAGGTAGCCGCCTTACGATTTAAATCGTTATATAATTGCACGCTTCAATGGTGTATATTATAATGCTGTTTCGGTTAATGGTAAACAGCTTTTTTCAGACTTGTAAGTTCTCTTTCCATTGTTATCCAAGCTTTTCGCTCTTCAACCAAATGCAATGTCAACTCCTCCACCTTCTTCAACAAGAGTAAATTCATCTTCGCCAAATCCAGCCCTTCCTCACCGATTTCCTTTGCTGAGGGGATTTCCGGCAGATGTTTATGTTCCTTAACATAAGCCTCCACTTCGACTAAAGAAGGCAACTGGTAATATTTTTCGAACACATAATCCGGTACCGTGATATCGGTTTTCACCTTGATCTCCTTGGCCAAGATATTGCCATTAACGGCCAGTTTGGCTTGGGGGCTTGTAGTGCCGATACCTACATTCCCTCCCTTAATGATCAGGTAGGTACTGTTCCCGTTGCCCCACGACTGGATGTTGTTGTAGGGGTCGCGCTCCCACCAGGTACGGGAATCGACCATTGGCGTCAGAAAAGACGCATCGATACTGATCCCATCATGCAGGCGTGCCGTCAGCCAATCCGTGCCATCGGCATCCCGCACCAGCCAACGCTTGTTATAAAAGGTATTGGTTGATTTTCCATTGATCGAGTTGATCTCCAGATAATTCCCCTTGGTGCCGCCCAATACCTGGGCACGGCCCTTAAACTGCATGCCGCATACGGCTGCAACAATCCATAAAATGGTAATCTTTGTGATCTTATTCATATCCTGATATGGGGTTATTTCTTTTCCAGTGCCTCTACTTTTCTGTTCAGGTCGATGATGTGCAGCGTCAGCTCCTCTACCTTTTCCAGCAGCTTCCGGTTCATCTCCCCCAAGTCCACCCCATCGGCTGCTACTTCATCTTGGTTTGGTATACCCGGAAGGTGCTGATGGACTTTAATAAATGCCTCCGTCTCCTGCAGCGATGGCAATTGGTAGGTATCGGCAAACACATAATCCGGCCAATTCCCTGCATCGACCTTCACTTCCTTGGCATGTACCAATCCATTTACCTCTATCCCACCCTTATTGAATATGGCCTGCACGCCACCTGTGGCATAACCCCGGATGATCCAGGCCTGCGTACTGCCATTGTTATCGTACTGGCGCAGGTATTGCCCACTGGCATTCGAGGCCACTTCCGTATAGCTCGAAGCATTACCGCTCCACACCCCACGACCGGAAGCATTGACCGAATACACCTCTTCGTTCGCCGCATTTATCCAGCGGAATTTCATGGTGGATTTGTCGGTCTTGAAGACCAGGTCGGCATTGTTGTAGATCCGGGCAACACTGCTTTCATCCAATGTGGATAAACGAAGCATGCCCCCTGTGGTGGCACCTTTACCCCTGACGTCAACTATCCGGTACCCCGTGCCTCCCGTTACACTTGATTTACCGATGGCCACGCTGCCGTCGTTGGTGACCACAAAACGCAGGTTAGTCCCGGCTGTTGCCGTTTCGGACGACAAGCCCAGAATCGCATAGTTTGCCGAAACCTGGTTGATCAGCAGTGCTGCTCCGCCACCGTTCCGAACAAACTGGTTATATTCCGTATTGTCCAAGGGGGAGCGCCAGATACCCGTCTGTACCTGGGCTTCTGCTTTCCATAAAAAAAACATCATACAAAAGAGGATCAAGGACTGTTTCATGCGGTCTGTTGTTTAAGGTAAGAAAATAGGTTTATTATTGTTTTAAGCCTTCTATAGCGGCTTTCAGGTTATTTATGGTGACTATCTGGCTGTCCACTTTGCTTTCCAGTGCCTTCCGTTCTTTGCTTTCGCGTACCAGGAGCAGCGTCAATTCCTCCACCTTCTCCAGTAACTTCCGGTTCATCTCTCCCAGACCGATGCCCTCCTCGGCAGCCTGCCGCTTATCCGGTATGCCGGGCAAATGCCGGTGCGCTCGGACATAGGCCTCAATCTCGTTCAGCGTGGGCAAGGCATAACTCTCTTCAAAGACGTAGTCTGCCCAGTTGGCTGCCTCCACTTTGATCTCTTTGGCACGAATCGTCCCGTTCACGGCCAGTTTCTCCGCCGGTGTGCGGATACCGATTCCCACATTGCCATTGGTCAGGATGGTCATCCATCGGTAGTTTTCCAGTTGGCTATTATTTAGGGTATAGGAGGAGCCGGTAGAGCCCCTGCTGAAAAAACTGATGGTTCCCAAATTCTCCAAGCGCAGCAGACTGAAATCGGATGAGGTGCTTGAACCCGCGACCGACCAATTCTCATTGGTTACATCCCAGTGTATCCCCTGGGAAATGACGCCCCTTGTCCAACTGTTCAGCTCCTTTGCCGGATACTGCATGTATACCCGGCCACCGGTAGTGAAATAGTTGAAGCCTCCTACCAGCGCGTTCCCGCTGGATGGAAAGGAATTGGACTGGGCATGAACGGCCGTCATGGCCGACAGCAGTAGAATGATCAGGGAGAGCGGCCCGGCCGGTGCCAGGCTGTACGGATTAACGATTGATTGTTTCATCTTGATATGCTGTTTCTAGGGCAAAGACTGTTCTACCATCACCATAGATGGCGCAGCCAAACTATAAAGAATTTTCACAAGAAAACAATCCCGAATATTGCCATAGCCCACGGTTATATTTTTCATAACCCACAGTTATATTTTTCATAACCTGTGGTTATAAAAGTTATAACCACAGGTTATAATTTAAAAAATCTTTCGATTTAGGGCCATTTAAAGGCTTTTTATTTTTTTTAAAATATTTTATCCCATCAGACAGTTTTGTAACAACCTATAATTGGCACGATAAATGTTAGGTGGCACACACATAAAGAAAATAAGATAGGTCAGTGGCCTCTGGGAACGGTCTTTGCTCCTTTACTCCCATACCAATAGGTGGTAGCCGAAACATCAGCGGTACCGTTCTCCCAGCCGAGCATTTCTACGCTGAACCTAAAGTGCGTCTGAAAAGGAACAGCATCCAAGTTTCGGGTGCGGGTGAAGGTATTCTGTCCAAATGAATCAGCATTATCTGCTCTTGGCGCATTGGCAAAGGGGGTTTGGTATAACACAACAGGTGCCCACGAAGTATTGTAATAATCTTCCAATCCGGTACCGTATTCCGACGGAAATGTTTCTTTATCGACCCAAAGCTTTTGATCGCCTTCGCCATACCATTTATGCATATGGTTATTCACCGCCATGGTTTCACCAACAAATACTCCTTTTCCTTGGATCACGTTTAAATCCCATTCGATAGGGTGATCAGCTTCGGACTGTGCAATACGCACCTCACGTTCCGAGCGCCAATCGGCATGAAAATATAAACTCCTATGATCCCACTTCCAAGTGTCAAGCTGTACCTGCAAAGAGGCTGCTATGCTGCCGCCGCTCTTATTGACTAGCGAAATACTGGCACGACGGCGATAGGGCATAATCCAATAACAACTAAAATTTCCTCCTGGAATTACATTTCGATACCAACTGGCTATTGCGTGGTTACCGGCACCACTGCCAAAAAAATCGCTTACTGGGCAATAAATCGTTTCTTCACCGTCAAACGTGGCTTTAACGTATAATTGTCGTAATAGGCTATCGGTATAGTGCCGTTTATCTTTTAATTGAAGTACAATGGCTTGAACAGCTGCCGATCCTTTCGGAAGCGATAGAGCTAATGCACCACCCGCAGAAATTTTTCCCTGTTTAATCAGCTGTTTTCCGCTTCCAGCAGGTGATGGATGTAGTAACTCGTCATTAACACGATGAATCAGCTCCTTATTTGCCTGAAAAGAGTCCTCGCTAAACGTTTCTACTACAGTTCCTTTTTCATATTTTCTAAAATTCAGCTGATAATAACGTGGCTCTTTGATTGGGTCGTCTGCATCTTCCCAAGTCACTTTACAATGTTTCGCATAAGGCAAAGGAAGATACAAGGTACTCCCCCCTTTTTCCAAAGGCTCATAGCTGGAATGAGGAATTAAAAGCGCCTTACCCAAGGGATATGGAAACTTCATCAAGTCATAACCTGGTATCACGATCCGTGGATCAGCTTCGTTATCGAAATAAATACGGAATACACCGGGACGTTTAAAAGTGGTTTCCCAAAAGCGCACGATCACTCCGGGGCCTTCCTCGTCCATCAATATATATTCTTTTCTCCCCTTTATCATCTCCTCGCCTAAAAATTGGGAACGATCATCATTAGCAAACCAGCCTGCCTCATGGGGTGAAACAGCATGCCGATCATAACTGCTTACCTGCTTTAAAACATAGGCGGGTTCGGACAGCTGAGCTACCGACCTACGGTCAACTAGCTCGGATAAGAGAGACGATAGGGTAACTGTTTGTTGGGCAACGCTACAGTTAACCATGAACATGAACATCAAAAACAGGTATTGTGAGCGGATTGCTGATCGCATAAAATGATGGTTTATTTGTCAATAATCAGTTTGTCTTCAATGCTTAGCTATTGCAGACGGCTCAAATTTAATGTAAAAAACCGTTCACCCCTCCTAATGCTGTATCAAAAATCTTTGAAATCGTATTTTATTGCTTAACGGAAGTTGGCCAGACACACCGCTAATCAATACCTAAGCAAATTCGCCCTTTCTACTCCCGTTTATCGGGATGTGATCGTGATCCGATCGTGCACCGATCGGGATTTTCCCGATCAGGACATGATCTGCGCATGATCCAAAAACGATCGTTGGTAGAAGAAAGGCAGAAGTTAGTCCGAATAAAAGGGGTATATATTATCCACCCAACCTTCTTTCGAGTCCAGTTAAAGATGAATCCATGAAAAAAAGGTTAGCTACCGATTAACCATGAATAAAAGGTGAGTTAATGCTATTAAAATAGAACATTCATATCGGATCGAATACGTGGGAAAATCGAATAGGGAAAATTAGATTACGCTAAAATCACGCATAAAAAAATCCCGAACGTAATTGATGAACGTTCGGGATTTCAGATCTTGCCTGGTACCGCGACTACTCGCTTAACTTGACATCGCGGGTAATGGAGGTATTATCGCCTTTTAATTCATTACCGTCAGGACCAACCAATGTTAATTTTACTTTTAAATCGCCTTTCGGTGCTCCGGTAATTTGATAGGGGCCCCATTTATCCAGCGTAATGGTCGTATCACCAACATCTACTTTCACTTTATTGCCTGAAGCGGATAAATCGGTATTAACTAAATAGAAATCCAATAATAAGGCTTCCGTATCTTTACCTTTATATTCGCCTTTCGGACGGCTATAAAACAAAGCGGCATCAGAAGGAATAGGTAATTCTTGGTATTTACCATCCTCTGTAATTTTAAAATGCTTTAACACATAAGCCTTAGGCTCCTTAATAGACTCATGATAGGAGCGTGATAAAAATGACAATAAGTAGTGTTCACTCCCTTTTGCCAAGCTTACGCTGTTTTCTGGTTTATATAGCGCTACATAAGGTGTGTTATCTAAAATAAAATGGATGTGTTGTCCTTCAGCAGAATTAGCCATGTGATCCGCGTTGTGATCCATGGTATGCTCGGTCAGTTTAAAATTTTTCACATCATACTTCACCGCCAAGGTTACGGAATCTTTAGCAGCACCAGCATTGGCGGTAATAGACGAAATGGCCAATGATGCGCCAGGGAACGCCTTAGAATCTGCAACTGGCGTAATAGAAATTGGAGTCGACGCGGTTTCTGTTGTCGTGGTACTATCCGCAGTGCTGTCTGCACTACTTCCACCGTTATTTCCGGATTGGTTACAAGCCGACAGGGATGCTGCTACCATTGCTCCGGCAGCCCATGCCATTAATTGCGTTTTAACGTTCATCTTTTTATTTTTTTGCATTTGTATGATTAAACTGATATCTAATCTAAGAATACAGCTAAGTAACGGAATTGTTTAGAATTTTTCTAACCTTTCAAAAAAAACAGCAATTTGGAACGAAAGTGTTACGTTTAAGCTTTAAAAACGCTGTAGGCTACAAGCAATAGGCTATAGGCTGTAAGCAATAACAAACAAATAAGGCATGAGGTTGGAAGGTTTAAGGTGGAAGGAGGTTTTATCTTATCCTTGTCTTGGAAAGCAACGCACAACTGACAACTCGTAACTCGCAACACTAAACGTTGATAATTAGCACAATGTTAACAAAAAAACCTTCCAAAATTCACAACCTCCTAACATAAATGCATTAAATTAGTGCCGAGCAGACGTAAAGACAGGCAATTCGTTTTAACAAGTACATCCTATTAATAACAATATGACCTGGAAAAAATTTAGCGGCGAACCCATTCGCCAATCGCTTTTAGAAGAAGTAAGTACCGCAATCTCCAAAGAATATGCTTTAGGAAACAAACTCAAGGTTTGCATAGGCACCGACTCTCAAGTAAAAGGTAGTATCACGGATTTTGCCACTGTTATTGCCTTTATCCGTGAAAAGAAAGGTGGTTTTATGTTTATACATCAAGAACGTTCTTTATTGAAAATGAGTATCAAGGAACGGATGTTGGCCGAAGTACAGCGATCAATAGAGACGGCTTATACCTTATGTGACCTGTTGGACCAATACCATGTCGACTTAGAAGTGCATGCGGATATTAACACCAATCCGATGTTTAAATCCAATCAAGCACTTCATGAAGCGATGGGGTATATTCTGAGTATGGGTTTCGTTTTTAAAGCAAAGCCTGAAGCCTTCGCTAGTTCAACCTGCGCCAATAAGATGGTGCAGTGATGAACTAACGATGGTTTATAGTTCTAATCGCCAATCCCAGATAGACAATATATGTCATCGTGTAGGGGTTTATCTTGTATATTCGAGTAATGTACCCAAGGACCTATCCCATTATGATAACCGACGATACCGTAAAGAGGGGAAAACACACCAATTGAAGGCCCCAAATCATAGACAAAATATTCCTCACCCGTTTTATAATGGAGGTTAATTACCCAACGTGTGCCCATATTTTCCTGCGAATTAACATTGGATAAATCCAATAGATATCCATCCGAGTTGGATCCGAATTCGGTTACTACACCTAAATTCGTTTTTGTACAGGTAGATAAATTAAGGGTGTATCGGTTTTTAGAGATAGACGGTGAAACCGATGATGTAGGCTCGAGATATCGCAAACAACGCGGAATAGACCAAGCCGAAGCCGGATTGTCTGCCGGACTATATTTTGGTTGGGTTCCATAGGACATTAACACTTCCCAATCTCCAATCCACGTCAAGCTATATGGGTTCCATGTGGGATGTTCATTTCCTGGATAGCGGCTATCTGTCCCAAACAATTCGAATTGCCATAAATAACTTCCATTTCGCTGCTCGTCGGTATATTTTATCCAGTTAACCGCTGTCCCTACACCGTAATACTTGCTTTTCGTCGGAAAATGATCAGCAAAAGCCGTCATAACTTTCCACATATCCACCACTTGCTTCATTTCAAATGTTTCCCAAGTATTAACCGCATCTGCGAAGGCTCGAACAGGCATGTTCACGATATTTTCTACATTCAGATATTTACTATTACCTTTACATTTAAACGCAAAGCTACCATTTATTTGCTCTTCTGGTAAAAAGCGCTCCCAATCGCTGTCGCATTGGCTGCCTCCATTGGCGTAAAGATAATGGTTACCGGATGCGGCAGCCTTTAGGAATTGTCCATTTTTCTGAGACAAAAATCCTACATATCCATCGCCTGCATCTACCACATCATATACTTCGTGGGTACCAACGCCGTCTTTTAATGCTTCTGCACCATTATAATTTTCCAAAACCCCAACATATTTACCTGTAACTGTAAATTTGATTTTTACCATTCCGTTTACGGGAATAGCGAACGTTTCCAGCGGTATTGTTTGATTAGATGTAGATACTTGCTTGGTATCTATACGTTCATCTTGACAACCACTAAATATCAAACAGTTTATCATTAAAAATAAGCCGTTGATCAACACGACTATAATGTTTTTCAATTGTTGCAATTTCATTGTATTATGCATAATTTGATTTATTTTCTTGACCAAAATTTCGCTATCTGTACGCTTAACTTACGGCTCTATCCATTGATAGTCACCCATAAGTTTAGCTTCATATTTCCCCGTGAGGTCTGCTATATGTTGATGATCAGAAACTGTTTTATCTAGTGTCCAACCGCATACCAAATCGTTTTCCGAACCTGTAACAGTCTCGGGATTGTTCATGATGGTTTGTATCTCCTGCAGGGTTTTTGCTGATTTCCAGAGGTGCAAATGCTTCAAGCGCCCATTTATTCCTTTATCACCGAGGCGTTCTCCTTTTGCACTCAATTGGGTGAAGGCAACCATCGGAATGTCTTTACCGTTCGGCGTATAAGGCAATTGGTCATCACGTCCTTTTTCAGCCAAAGCCAACACGCCGTTGATGTAAATTTTCGTCATCACAGGTATATCCCCATTCATCGCCCCATCAACACCTGCTTCATTCGTTACGATAGCAATATGCACCCAACGATCTGCACTGGGTTTGAAGTCGACACCCGGTTCAAACAAATCGTTGAAAGATATCCCATAGCTCATTCGTAATTTACCGAAAAAGTTGTTTACGAACCATCCCTTTCGCTCATGGTCGTTTGTATCATCATCGGTAAAGGTTGATAGTAAACTGGTGAAACCTGTTGACAGATGATCTACATCAGCCAATTTAACCCAAAAGTCAATGGTGAAGGCCTGCTTCCCACTTTCACCGAAAGCAGAATATTCTGGGTGTGCCCCAAAATCGATGTATCCACCCGCGGCACCATTTACCTGTAGCTCCGCAGGTAAGGCTAGAAAATCAACGGTTCTGACGGATGAGGTGAACTGTTCGGCTATGGCTTTGGTATCCAATATCATGCGATCCAAATCACTTGCCAGCAGTTTTTTACTTCCTGCCTGCAAGCCTGTGATCGTATTGGTTAAATAGGCAATTTGCTCTTCCAGCGAAGTTTTGCTGGAAAACGGATAGTCACCTTTTTTATCGCCAAATACAGCGCCTTCGAGCAAGGAATTCAGCTCGCCGCGTAGCTGCTCCAACCGATCGAGATAGATGTCGGTTTTATCTGTCACGGGTTCAATAGTTGTACGATTATCGCTATCTTTAGCGCAACTGACGAGTGCAGCACCTAAGCAGATGTGGCAAATAACGAGTGCCACGCGAAGCGATCGAAATGATTTCATAAATTCCATAACGTGTCTTTGCATGTTTTTAGGTATTAATTTAGTTCCAACCAGCGATAATCGCCAATGAGTTTGGCGGTATATTTACCTGTTAAATCTAGGATCTGGCTATCATCCTCAACAATATTATCGAACGGCCAACCACAGATCAGATCGCTTTCGGTACCGACGATTTGACTCGGTTGGTTCATGATCGATCGCAACTGATTGGCTGTTTTGGCCGACTTCCAGAGGTGGAAATGCTTGATACTGCCATTTCCTCCCTTATCACTAATGCGGTTACCGGCAATATCCAAACCCGCAAAAGCAACCATAGGGATGGCACGGTCGTTGGCATTGTACGGTTTTTCGGCCGACTGGTGTGAAATGGTTTTTAACCGGAGTTCGCCGTTTAGGTAAATTTTGGTCATAACCGGTCGGCCATCTACCGACTCATCGTCCACACCATCTTCATTGGTAACGATGGCAATGTGTACCCACTCATTCACCGTATTAAATGGGATGGCGGGCTCCATGAGATCATTAAAACCCATACCATACGTCATGCGCAAATGATTGCCACCATAATTATAGCTGTTCACCGCCCATCCTTTCCGCTCATGATCATTAGTTTCATCGTCTATAAACGTTGATACTAAAAAGAAAAAGCCTTCCACATCCTTCAGTTTTACCCAAAATTCAACCGTGAAGGTCTGATGCCCCAATGCTCCGAACGATGCATACTCGGTATGTGCCCCAAAATCTATATAGCCACCGTTTTTACCATTTATCTCCAGTTCAGCCGGTGTAGCGAGATTTTCAAGACGTACAGAAGCTTTGAAGGCCTCCATCTGTTCATCGGCATGTTGCAAATGATGGTTCGTTTCACTCATGACCTGTTCGTTGGTAATGGTTTGCTCTTTGATCTGCTGCAAAAGGTCTCGCAGATCGGCATAAGCTGCTTCTAGCAATGACCTGCTTTCTTCAGGGTACATCCCTTTCTTCACGCCGAAAACAGCGTTGCTTTTCAGATCGTCTATTTCTTTCATTTTTTTTCCGATCTGTTCCCGGTATTCGTAAATTTTGATGGTAGGGCTATCCTTTTTGGAGCATGCTCCAAAAAAGAGTAACAGGCAAACCAATACCGGTGCCATTGGGTATCGCCGTTTTGTTAAATATATGATGCGTTGCATGATTTCTGGATTAGTGTTGTAATGATTTGAAAACTCAGTAAATTCCTCCATTGGCTACGTACTCCTTGATAGATGCTGCTAAATCCATCGGTAGCATGAATTCGAAAGTATTTGGACTGTCCTGTTCTGCACGTTTTAATTCGCGTATCAGCCGTTCGTACAGCACCACTTTCTTGCCTTCAAACCCGTAATAATTGGTAAGGAGATAAATATGATGGAATATAGGGCGTCGTGGACTAGGTGAAACCGACATCAGATCGCGATAGACATCACCTTCAGCCCTACAATGCGTACCTTGATCGGCACGTACTACACCGTTTACCAGTTTATAGGCACTGCCGTTCGTACTGGTGCGGTCTGACCCATCGAGCACCAGATCAACACCGCTGTTTTCCATATATTGCTTGAAATACATTTGCTCATCTGTATTCCATAAATGCACTGTATGAAATCCTGCCGTTTGCAGCCATTTGCTGTTCATCTGCAACCACTCGGCATACTGGCCGCTCTGTGCATATTGGTCGCCATAAATAAACTGGAAGCCTGAAGGTCCTGCTGTAAGCTCTTCGTTGGGTGTACGGTGCTGATAGTAGAATTCCAACAGCTTGGGGTTCAGTTCCTGCAAACCTGCAGCCAGCGTTACCCCAAGCGGTACTTCACCACGATGGGCATCTTCTTTGAAGATCTGATAGAGTGAGTTGGCATCGAACTGAATATTGTCGCCATCACTTAAGCTAATAGCCACATAGATTTTGCCAGATTGTACATCGCCGGCAATGCCTTGCCTTTGCTGGAAGGCCTTGCCTGGGAAGCTACACCAATAACTGCCATTGGCATAATAATCACTCACTACAAAACCAACGTTGTGCGTATTGGTAAAGCGGTTAAGTTCATCGCCGTTTTCATTCATGCCATAGCCCATGACAGATGAGCCTACCGGATAATTCATTTTATCGAATATACTACGCATAATGGTTTGGTCTGCTGCATTCGTTTCATCTAACCAAAACACAAAACCTTTGGATGCTGCGGCATAATCATAGAGGCGCCAGGGATTATCCTTATAGTCAGACCGAAGGCCACCTGAGAAACACAGCGTAGGATGGCAATGGGGGGCCAGTTGAGCAATAGCCCAATCGTAAGCATCTTTTTTTGACGCCCAGCGACCACGAATATCCATGACCTGCAATGAGCCTAGACCAAGCTCCTGCTCTATAAAATCTTTCATAGTTGCCGTTACAGGAATACCTTTTTCCTGTGCAGCGATCATTTGAGCTAAACTCCATGACCACGACTCGTTTTCATCCCATACTATCAGGTATTTAAACTGGTCGCGATATTTTTTGTACAACGACGCGAAGCCGGGGTTTTTACTGGCAGTAGCTCCAGCTACAAGGGTATGTGGTGCCCCAGCATCGACCAACTGGTTGAGGTGCTGATCTTCCCAGAGCAGATAACAGGTTGCTTGGATTTGGTTAATCACCCCCTGCATCACGGCACTGCTTAATTTGGAAATGTTATCGTCTTTTCGGATATCAAATACATTTACCTGCGATGCGGGCTTATTACGGAAAAATAAACCCTGTTGAGGTGTTGCCGTACTGTGGTAATCGATTGCATCATGTACCTGTTGCGCCCAATTTTTAACCAGGCGGATGATGACACCCAGAGAGATCGACTGCGCTTTGTTGACTACTTTGAGTTCAAATTGATAAGCAGAAGCGTCGTTTTGAGGCATTTCGAATACTGCTTTTTCCACACCGCTTTCTATAGTTTGCGCTTCGCCCGTTTGCAAGTCTTTAACCACCACCGCTTGAACATCAGCCGCATAGGGATCTATCCAGGTAACAATGGCCTTGCCATCGATTTCGATTACGCGGGGAGCGCGCACTTCGTCTACGTTGTTGAGCTGATCAGCTGCTGCTGCCTCCTGCTCTTTGCAAGACAGCGTAAGCAGGGTTAAAAGCAGCAATGACATTATGCTGATACGTTTTGTGAAGGTTTTCATCATGTTCGTTAATTAAAACAGGTTGTTCATTTCGTTAGGGCATATTGATATTTCCATTTGCCGCATCGGGATGTTGCTCCAAATAAATGCGGTATAACTCAAAAAAAGTAGGGCCATCGAGCCAAGTAACAGCAGGGTTGTCGGCTTGTAATTGCTCATGCACTTCTTTATACCAAGTGGGTGATTTTAAAATCGCCCTGAACCAATGGAAAGGAATGGGCCGTTTGGTTATACGCTCTTCTATTGTTTTTGCAGCCAACTGCGGGTCTGTATCGGTAATATCGTAATCGGCGCGTAGCACGGGCATATAGCCATGCAGCAAGGTAAGCGGCACTTTCTGCGGCACAATGCCATTCGGGCTGAAGGCCGCATAGCAATCCAAGCCAGCAGTATTCAGCCCAGGAGCTTCACCATCAATCACAAATCCCGTAATGCTCAGTCCCCATTGTTTGTAATAGCGGAGACAATGGGCTTTCCAGGCATCAAGCCCGCTGGGCAGGCCCGAAATAGGCCTCGGCTCTTGCAGCATACCCGGCAGGAGGTATCCCGCACCATTATCTGCTGCGGCAAAATAATCATTGTTCGTGGCCGTTGTACGATAATTGTGCATCACCATGGGTACCCGCTCGGCCAATACTGGACTAATACACCACATTAAAGGCAGGCTTCCGCGGTTGGGGTCATCCCAGAGATACGGTGTGGTCTGTGTGATCCACGACGACGAATCGTAATCGCCCACATAGAACAACAGGAACTGTTTCCCAGCAATATTCAAGGTACCATCGGCATTTAAAAGTCCTTTTTGTTTGAGCGTTTCCCTACTTACCCAAGCTTGGGGATAGGTTTTCTGAAGGGGAAAATGCTGCCAAAAAGATGCATTAGCCAGGGCTCCCAGTCCAATGGCATCGGCATCTTTAAAAGCATTGTAAGCGCTGATAATCCGCGAAAACTCCCATTCGGTGGCTACATCAGGATGCCTTCCCTGCGCATGCTGGGTATACTTGAATGCCCAGCTGGGGAAACCGCCGATATAACAGAATTCACCTTTATTCTGCTGATAAGCATATCGGAGCAACTGTTGCAGAACAGACCGGTCTAAACCCGGTGTCTGTTGGGGATCGTCAGTAGCCGCTTCATCGTCCCAAGGCGACAAATCAAAGAAAAAACCCTTTTTGCTGACAAAGTAATCGTGATTGGTCAATTGGTGATGATTAGCCACTGTCCGTGTCGGGTTTGTTAACCAATATTGGTCAATGTAATAGGCCGCATAATGGGTATTGCACTTTCCTTTTTTGAGATAGTGTTCCATGAACCACAAATAAGGATCTATTTTGCACGATCCACTGGAAGCTAAGTTCGTTTGCCAAACCTTTCCCTGACCGGTAAAAACAGAGGTGCCATTGGGATTCACGAGCCAGCAGCGTACCGGTAACTTGGGCCCTTTCAGCACCAATTGGGTGTAAAGGCTGTTGGGCGAAAGATCGTAGCGAATAGCTAATAGATCGTCTATTCCGGCAACCGAAGAGGCGATATTGCTGGTAGAGGCAACGGTGGGGTCATATACCACGACTCCCCGAATACTGTTGCGAAAGGCAACCACTGCATCAACAATACTGCTGCACAACAAGGTATCCCTATTAGCCAACCATTGGCCTTTTTGCCGGTACTTTTTCCACCAATAATCGTCTACATTTTGCTTCCGTTCGTTTACCACGTATCGGATATATAGGGATGGCTGATCGCGATTGACGATACCCTGAAGCGTAGCCGTTGTGTGCAAAATATCCCATAGTTGGGCAGCTTGCGCTTCCTCGTGGAGGTCTAACTGGTTCAGCCAGCGCAAATCGAGCATCCGAATGGGTACCTGCTGTGCATATAGTCTAGGATATACCGCAATGCACAACAACAGCATGGTAATTATTTTCTTCTTTACGTACATGTTGTTCACCTTTTACAAGTCGATCTTTACAGATGCGGCGTAGTTATATTTGGTTTCATTTCCATGCGACTGCGCACCAATGCGGAAATAATAACTATTACCAGCCACCAAGGTAGACGAATATTCATCTAGGTTAATACTGAGCTGAAACTGTTCGCCATCGCTGATGGAACGGTTAAGCTCTATGGTTTTGTTAACCACATTCAGTTTATTGGACACATCGATATGGGAGTGCGCAAACAATGAAATGCGGTATACCTGATTGCTCGTTACCTGTTCTAATTTAAACGTGGCGATGATGGTACGATCTTTTTTGACAATTTCCGGTTCGAGTATGCGCAGGTAGGGATTCACTTCAAACACCTGAAAATTTTCTCCCGAATGGATGTTCATATCTAGGGTGTCAAGCGGTACATAGTTGCCACGATCTAGGATAATTTTATAGTTCCCGGAGAACATTAGGCCATTCTTGAATGTTCCGTCGCTTTTGATCACCGTATTTTGAACAGGTGGATTTTCCCATCCTTGTTCGATGTAATACACGCGGGAGCCATCCGAAACTTCCTGAGGGATAAGCTCGCCCGTTTTTCTATCGCGTAGTTCACCGTAAAATGTGGCATCGGGCCTATCGAGATTATCTTTCTGACAGGAAGTACTCAAGAGACCACATAAGATTAAGATATTGAATGTTAAGCTACTTTTCATCTTTAAACGTTTATTAAGGGTTTTGGATCAAACCATTGGCACTGGTACCCGGAATATCTTTATAATACCATAAATAATCAAAGGTCTTTGCTTCGATACCTAAAGGATTAACGCGTACGAAGATATAACGAGCCGGATTGCTGCGTAAATCGAGGAATGGAACAAGACCTTTACGCACCCGATTTTCAAATGATTTATGAAAGGTACGCCAGCGTACCAAGTCCCACCGTCTTTTATTCTCAAAAGCGAGCTCCACAAAACGTTCTTTCCGTACGTTCTGTTGAGTGAGGGCAATTTGATCGGTATGTGCCGCTCTTCTACGCAGGTTATTGAGGGCTTCTTTGGCCGTTTGGCTCTCAGCGCCTGTGGGAGAAGATTTTTCTACCACAGCTTCGGCGTAGTTCAGCAATATTTCGCCATACCTGAAATCGATCCAGCTTTGCGTGCTTCTTTCCCAAGCCTGCTCTACCGGGTGATCGATCTGCATGAATTTCTTAAACAGAAATCCACTGCGGGTGTAGTGGCCCAAGGTAGGGTCAAATCCCGAATACTGGGTGCTTCGTGCCGCACCAAAAGTATAGTAGGTTTGCCCATCCTGGCCAACTTCTGAGGTTTGAGTGCGGTAGTAAAAGCCAGATCCGTTAGCTTTTACCAATCCACCTTGAATAATGATCTGCGTGCTGCCCCATGTCTCTCCCGGAAATAGTACCATGGCCCTTAAACGAGCATCCCGGCCTTCGGCGATCTTATAGGGAGCATTTTGGGGGTAGGCAATGTAGTTGGTACCAAGATTGAAACCGTTATAATCATTCTCATTTCCGTCTGCTCTGGTTTTCAAAGGCTTCACCTTTCCCGTTCCATCGTCTGTATAATCTTCAAAGGCATCTACGAAATCTAGTGTAGGATTCATACGCCCAGGATAAAGATTGGGATCGAGCACCATTTGCCGAGGGCTAAACCAGACGTCATAGTTATGTGCCAACACCGTGTTTGTTGCATAACTTTTAATAAATATAGGTTCGCGTACACCATTTAGGTATTGATCAGGTTGCTGGAAAAACTGCCGGTAGTTTTCGGCTGCCTCTTCCGGGGAAGCAGGTTCTGCTTGATAAAGGGCAAATTTACCGCTCTTCATCAGTGCATCTGATGCAGCAATACATTGGTCGTAATAGGTGTCTGCAAATTTAGTCTCTATACCTACCAAACCTTGATCTACCGCCGGGCCGGAGAAAGAAACATAGGGTTGATGCGAAAATTTGGCAATCGATGCGGCAAAAAGTGCAGCTCGCGATTTGAGCGCCAGTGCTACCCACTTATCGGCCCTACGTGGTCCATTTTCGACCTCACCAAATAGTTCAGTAGCCCGGTCGCAATCGGCTAAAATAAAATCCCAGGTCTCTTTTTCCGTATTCCGAGGCACTTTTAATTCCGCTATGTTGCCATTATATTCCTGTGGACTTTCGATCAGGGGTACACCGCCATAGCGTTTGGCTAAAGCAAAATAGGTATAGGCACGAAGAAAATATGCTTCAGCATTCAACTTATCTTTAGCGGCCTGATCGATACTCGCTAGTTGCGGTACGGTTTGCAGTAAGATGTTAATATCGCGAATAAGCCGATAACCATCTTCCCAATAGTCAAACCACTCTTCCCCAAAATCATTGTATTCGGGATGGATCGCTTCATCGCTAAAATGCGCTGCCATAAATCCGGCATTGTTCACATCGCTCCCTACGCCAATATTAAAGCCGCGATTGGGCGAATAGTTGAAATCCTCGATCGGTAGGCGGCCATATAAGTTAGCCATCTGGGCCTCTACACCCTCTTTACTGGCAAAAAGATCCTCGGGAGAAACCCGGTCGTTCGGTTCAATATCTAAAATCTTCGTACACCCCACCCCAAGACATAGGATAGCAACGAAAAATAGATGACAAATTATTCTATTCATAATATAGTTTTTAAAAATCAGCGGTTAATCCAAAATTGAAACTTTTGCTAATCGGATAATTTAGTCCGGCGCTATAGGCACCTTCAATTTTTTCGGGGTCAAAAGGTTTGACAAATGGGTCACAGATGGTTAGCAGGTTATTCCCATTTGCATATACGCGTAATTTAGCAATGCCAATTTTTTTAAGGAGGGCAGCATCAAATGTATAACCAAGCTCCACGGTTTTTAGCCGCACATAAGAAGCATCTTTACGCCAGATTTTAGAATCGCGTGTGTAAAATGACCCCATATCCTGCTCAAGCCGTATGGCAGGCCACTCCCCAGCGATCCATTCGCTATTCGGATCATAAGGATCTGCCAAATGCCATCTGTCATAAAAATAAGCAGGTGTGTTCCCACCCTTAAAAGCCAGCATCTTGGCATACACCTCATCAAACTGAACGGTGTAAAATGCCGCGCCCTGGAACAACGCATAAAAATCAAAATGTTTCCAATCGGCCTGAATATTGAAGCCGAAATGCACCTGTGGGGTAGACGACCAGAACAAAGGGGTCTTATCCAAATCGTTTACAATACCATCACCATTAATATCTTTAAGGATATAGTCTCCCGGAAGTTCTTTGGAATTGCCATTATCGCCATTCTGGATAGGTGAAGCGTTGATCTGCTCCTCGTTCAAAAAGCGTCCTTCTACTTCATAGCCCCAGATAAAATCATTCCAGCGGTTGGCTGCCTGATTGCGCCACCGATCCCAGCTACTGTTAAAGGGGCCCCGTTCTACGTACAGGTTCTTGGTACGGGCCAAGTTAAAATTACCGCTCACGGAGTAATGAAAGTCGTTTATACGATGATCATGGGTAAGGGTAAACTCGACACCTTGGGTACGATCACTGTTGAGGTTTTCCTGCGGCAGTGAAGACCCAAAGGTATTGGGTAGAGATCCATAACGGTCTGCCAAGAGGCCATATCGTTCACGCTGATAGACATCCAGTTCGAGAGAAAGAGCATTATCCAAGATAGCTAAGTCCATCCCTAAGTTGTACATATTTACTTTAACCCAAGTGAGCTGATTGTTAATCAATGCAGGTGAAGACACGCCCGTTGTATACTGATCGGATTGGAAAACATATCCGCCATTATTAAGACCATAATACGCTAGGTATTGAAATGGGTTACCCGCATCTTGCCCGGAACGTCCGGCTGAGGCCCTGATTTTCCAGCTGTTCACGAAAGGTAAATGCTCTTTCACAAAATTTTCTTCGGATAATCGCCATCCTAGGGAACCGGAAGGGAAAAAAGCCCATCTACTCCCCGGCGCGTAGCGGTAAGAACCATCGTAACGAAATGCTGCTTCCGCAAGGTACTTCCCTTTAAAATCATAGGTTAAACGTCCGATGTGGGATAGGTAGGCTTCATGACTGGATGATCCGGAAACAAGCTGATCTGACGAACGGCCATTATCCAATTCGCCCACAGAGAAAAAGTCGAACTTGCGTTCGCCATTCATCCAGTTGGCCATTTCTTCGCGTCGTTCGAACACATAAGTAGCACCTATGTGATGATCTTGTGCAATATACCGATCGTAGGTAGCCTGTGCCTGTAGGTCGAGCCGCTCAGACTCTCTCTTATTGTTTTGCACCAAAGAAGGTGCATTAGCCGTAACTGCTGTGTAAGCACCGGTATATTCACCATAGGTGTAGGTATCAAAAGCTTTTCGGATACCTTTATAATTATAGTTGTTATAATCGTAAACCAACGAACCTTTCACTCTTAACCCTTCAACGAAAGGAAATTTGTATTCGAGCGTGAACTGGCTTTGCAGATTTTTATTTTTGTCTAACACAGAGCCAGTGTAATCTTTATCGATGAGCGCCGCTGGATTAGGCACATACGAAAAGTTATTGTAATATTCAGGATTGTCATTGGCATAAATCGATGTGATGGGTGGATTTACGCGTGTACTTTTGAAGATATCAAAAAAGGGAAACCACGGTCTGTCGGTTTTATCCATACGGCCACCGATGTTCATGCTACCGGTCAGATGTTCTGTAATTTTAATGCTCACATTACTGCGAAAAGTATACTTGTCATAGGTTAATGCGCTGTTTTTAAGAATACTATTATCTGTTGCATAGCCCAAGCTTCCAAAATAGCTAACTTTATCGGTACCGCCATTCAACGAAAGAGTCGTTTGGTTTTGAACAGCATTCTTGTTGGTAATGGCCCCCCATAGATCCACCGTTTCATAACCAGGGGCACCTGCCTGCCATTTAGCCAGCTCCTCTGCGGTTACATAGGGCGGTTTCCCGGAATTGACTTCTGCATCGTTACGCAGGGTCATGTACTCACCGGCGGTAGCCATCAGCGGAACATTAGTCGGTGATGAAATCCCCAGATTACTCGTGACGGAGATGCGTGTTTTGCCCTGTGCTCCTTTCTTTGTTGTGACAATGATGGCTCCATTGGCCGAGTTCATCCCATAAATAGCGGCGGTAGCATCTTTCAGAAAAGAAATGCTTTCAATATCTTCCGGATTGAGTCGCTGAAATTCACTGGCGCCATCACGCACAACACCGTCTATGATGAATAGCGGGGTACCCAGTCCACGGATATTGATGTTGGAGCTGAAATTACCCGGCTGCCCGTCTTCCTGTCTGATCCGTACACCCGATACCTTGCCCTGAATGGCTTGGGCCAAGCTGGGTGCTTTGGTTTTAATGATATCGTCGTTTTTTAAAGATGCCACCGATCCGGTTAAGCTTTCCTTTTTCTGTGTTCCGTAACCAACAATGACAACATCTTCCAGGTGAACGCCTGCATCTTTTAACCGGATGGTTAAGAATGTTCCGGGAAGATTTACCTGAACGGTATCCGTTTCGAACCCCAGAAAACTGATCTGTAACTGCTCGCCCTTTGCTGCTAATAAGGAGAATAGGCCTTCTTGGTTTGTGGCTACACTTTTTGATGTAGATAAGACACGTACCGTAGCACCGGCGATGGGATTACCCGTATCGTCTATAACTTTGCCATTAATCTTTGGTTCCTGGGCAAGAGCGGGTTTGCTCGCACACCACATACCCAAGATTAATAGCCAGCACGGTAAATGCACGTTGCGCCCTAATGGGCTTCGCTTTCGAATATTCATGATAAAAGTTTAAGGTTTATATAAATAAGCTTTGTTTGTTTCTATTGATGCTCTTATCGGGCTAAGGTTATTTGTTGGTTCCATGGCATTTTTAACAATTGATTTTTGATTAGCATGAGCGAAACTAGGCTCACGACATTAACGCGACATTAATTTGACCTTAATATCTCTTCAATGATTAAAAAATTGTAATTATTCGTTTTTGGTGAGCTATTAAAAGTGATTTAATTCAGGATGATATCATCGTAGGTGAAGTGAGGAACTGCATCTAAGATGCGCTTATAATCAGCATAAAATTTATCAAAGGTTTGTTTGGACAATCCCTTTTGACCCGTTTGATAGAGTATACGGCATTTTAACCTAATCGCATCTTCTTCGATACAATCATGAACCAATATAACATCAACGATCTTTAAGAGTAATTTTGGATCACTTTTTATATCGGTTTGCGACAACACATTCAATAAGATTTCTACTAGTAAGGTCTGGTATTCTGATTTGAAACGATCAAGCCATTCGGCACTGATGTCAGGCAACAGTTCATCTGTAGCTAAGTTTACGAGCTTAGCGAGTTGTTCCTTATTCGCTATCTTTTTCTGTTTAATCTCATGAAGCAATAGCATGATCTCCTTATAATCGCAGAAAATGTGGTGATCCATTTGAAGTTTCCAATAGCCATTTTTATTCATCAAATCTATACTGTCTAATGTTTTAAGCAGTAATCGCAATTTCCGAATATTGACTCCTCGGTTATTCAAGGCTTTGCTACGCTCCATATCAAACCAGAATGTTTCATCCAATTGCTGTGAGGTTGTACCCTTTTGATCTTTCAGTGTATTAAACAACAGCATTAGAAATATATTCCGCACAATAGGCGTAAATTCGGCGGTCATATTCTCTCCATTTTTTGCAAAAACCTGAAACCCGCCTATTAATAAGACAGATGGGTATTGGACTTGTTTAGATTTCGTTACGACAGGAACTATATGCTCAGCTATTGCTTGCTGTATGAAAGAACTATCCGTTTTTGGTTCGATCGAAGTGTCCGTTATAGCCCGTCGTCTTTTTATACGCCAACGAATAATTAGAGCGCTCATGACTAGTAATAAAAGTACGCATGCCATCAATATCGCTATGTTAACATAGTGGCTGTTTTGGCTTACCTGTATAATCGCATCTTCGGCTATCGGAGGGAAGGCCAAAGCGTATATTTCAACCATTTGCTGCCCAGGTTGCTTTTCATGCGAAACAAGCGCATAGAGCGTGGAAGTTTGCGCGTGCAGGAAAAGGTCGCAATACGATTTGACATCTAAGAAATGATAAGCGATAGAGTCGCTCACCACCAATGGTTTCGGGTGTTTGGTTACCAAATCAAAAGCACATAGATATAGCTTGGAATGATAACTGTCGTTATTATACGCTAAGGCATAAAGCTTATTTTTCGCTTTGTCGACAACCATCGAATTACTGAAAGTAAAATGATTGCTATCATTCGAGAAAAACCATAGTTTAGCTGTTTTGCCTGTGCGCAGGTTAATCCGATATAGATCATAAAAATTACGCGGCGATTCCTCTTGTTTGCCCGAGATACTACCATATCCGCCTAATAACAAAACATGATTATCGTCTTCCACTCCGAGGGCAGCGAGATATCTCGGGGCGATCGGCGGATCCAATACGTTAGTTTTCCACTGCCCACTGCCATCCAAACTTCTTTCTAATAATGTTCCATCATATTGGTGATATCCATACCCCATTAGCATAATGAGCTTATTTCGTTGACGGTCTATCGTATGATTATGATGTTGCTTCGCATCGATAATCCTCGTAGGCGATAGAGACCATTCGTTCGTTTGAAAATTGTAGGTATCTAACTGCGGAAACATATGGGTATAGGAGATGAGCTGCTTACTCACCTGATCATAGATAAGTTGACGGGACACCCCCAAATAGGGATTGCCTTTGGCAACCCGAACGGAATCCATTTTCTTTTCAGCGATAGAGAACGTATAGATGTTATTGGCTGTAACGGCAAAAATACGACCACCCAAACTATCAAAAGCCACCTGTGCTTGTTGATTCGCTAAGTTGAGGGAGGCGACTTTCTCCCAATGCGCGTGTTTATCAATTTCCCAAGAGCCATTAATCACACTAGCCCGTGTACCTTTTATATCGTCGAGCACCTCTGTACGGTTATGATAAGCCAATTTCCACGAACGGATAACCTTACCTTGAGATTGGATGACAATATTGCGGATGGTCATGGGAGGAACATCAGCAGTGTAATAATAGGCATGTTTATTTAAACCAAAATAAATTTTTATATGCTTGAAATCATGGAATGAATGCGCAAGAGTAGTACTGTAATTTCCGATCTTCAACCATATATGGTGCTTGTTAAACGTAACCTTAACCGGTATCCACTGTTCGTTAACAAAAAGTAATGAATCGACAAGGCCCTTACTCTCCACAACCTTCTTTCGTTCATTTAAAATAAAACTTACTTTTTGCTGTAGTAAATTGGATACGAGGTCAAAGCTGGATTCATCGTTCGCAATCACCTTAAAAACATAACCGTATGTATGGTATTCCATACAGAGTTTCAAATCAAAGGCCATAGAAAAACCATCGTCAGGAAAAGATAAGTCGCCGTCTGCAGTCAAATTTAGTCCGGTACGCTGATCCTGATTGACATCGTGTGACAAAAATTTTAAGCCATAAAATTTTGGTTCTATTTCTTTTTCAGTAGCAAAGACACCTAGGCGTGTGAGGGACAACAGAATAAGCAAAATCAACCGCGAGGTACTACACATATTTAGGTTATAGCTATCGATTGGTCAAAAATAAACATTTGTAATGGAGATCGGTATAAATATTTACGAATCAGTTAAAATAGCCTTCCTTAAGCAATTCGCTTTCGCTTTAGATATAGTTAGTAGTATAATCGTTAACCTACCTACTAAGGTGCGTTTTGCCGACATGCAGAAAACCACTATCTTTGGTACGCAATATTAACCGATATATTCGCACCTAATCGTTCGTCTTATTTCAACATTTCAACTAACGGAAAATATGGCCTATGAATTTGCACTATATTATAGATTATAGAACACAAGAGCTGGCGTCTTAGCTTACTGATGGCCATTAACGATATAGAATTAATTTTAACTTAATTTTGGATGATTACTTTTACGCCTACGAAGAATCAACATGATGCCACTTGAACCGATTGTAGCAGATGAACACCTGATCCATCGAATCATCGATGGAGATGAGCGTGCCTTCACCGAACTCTATCAGCGTTATCATCAACGGCTAGGGGCTTATCTTTTTAAGTTAACAAAAGCGCCCGAGCTAACACAAGAGCTGGTACATGATGTATTTCTGAAAATCTGGCAAAACCGCGTTACTCTTGCTCCCATCAAAAATTTTAAAGCCTATCTTTTTGTCGTTTCCAAAAACATGGCCATCAACCATCTTAAAAAGTTGGCGAAAGAATTCAAAGAACAACAAGAATTGATACACTTAAATGAGGATTCTTTTGACGAGCTTACTGATGAGGCGAACCGCTATATCTTGATGTTAGATGAGGCCGTTGATCGTTTACCTCCTCAAGGTAAACAAGTATATATGCTGTGTAAACAACACCGATTAAGCTATGCTGAGATTGCTAACCAATTAGCCATATCCCCAGAAACGGTAAAAAAACACCTGCAACGCGCAGTAAAATCGATTACCGAATACTTGAGAAGCCATGCAGATACTGCGGGGATAGCTTTACTCTGTTTTTTTTATTTTTTTGATTAAAGGTGTACCCCTTTTTCGGCTTTTTTTTGTCTTCCTTTTAAAAATACACGCTACCATAAATTAAAAGGATCACCAATGGCCGTAAATGAACGCCTGCATTATTTGATGAAAGCCTATTATCAAGAGGGGCTCAATGCTTCAGAAAAAGAAGAATTGTTTACCTATATCGATACGGCAGCAGCGGAAGATATAGCCGTGCTGTTGCATGGGCTTTGGCAGGGGGAAATGGAAGAAGAGCAGGCGTATTTCAGCGCAAAACAAAGCCAAGAGATGTTGGAAGATATTTTATCATCCCATAGACTTCCCGTACAGCAACTCCCGAAAGATCGCTGGAATGCTCGCCTGAAATGGGCGGTTGCAGCGTGTCTTCTGCTCTTGTTAGCCGGTGCAATATACTATATCGAGCAGAAAGATTCAAGGAATGAGATTATGCACGCGAACGTAATAATCGATGCTCAACCGGGGACGAAACAAGCTATCCTGTCCTTTGATGATGGTACACAGTTAGCGCTCGACAGCCAAACGCAGGTGGGGGCCATCGAGCATAATGGTATAGCATTAGCTCAAGTTGATACCACTGAGGGTCTACGCTATCAAAAGTCGGCTCAACCAATCATGAATACGATTCGGACCCCATTAGGGGGTGAATATCGTTTAACGCTAGCCGATGGGACAAAAGTTTGGTTAAATGCGGCTTCTTCGCTGCGTTTTCCTGCTGTTTTTACCGGTAATGAACGACGGGTAGAGGTGAGCGGGGAAGTGTACTTCGAAGTAGCCCAACAAGCTAAACAACCCTTTGTCGTCTTAACGGATAATGCACAAATACAAGTATTGGGTACAGCCTTTAATGTCAACACCTATGACAACAAAAAACCGTTGCAGTTGGCATTGGTGGAAGGAGCGGTTAAGGTATTGGCATCGGGTATGAGCAAGGTGTTGAAACCAGGTGAACTGGCCACCTTGGATCTAGACTATACATTAAAGGTATCCTTTGATGAGCATATAACGGATAGAAAAGCATGGGTAGATGGCTTTTTTAAATTTGAAGATCGCGAGATTGCTTCCGTGCTGAGTCAGATGGGCCGTTGGTATAATATCAGCGTCGTGCACGAACCGAACCTCACCTCAAAAAAGTTGTCGGGGACAATAGCCCGCAAAAGTCCACTTTCTGCCTGGATCCAAATTTTAGACTATTATGGCATGACCTGCACGTATAAAGACGGAAAATTAACAGTAAGTAAAACAAAAAACGCTAATCAATGAAAACAAATAAACGAGAAGATTCCGGATAAACGCAAACAACCATCATTGATCTGGCCGAACAAAAAGGGGCGGTGTTTGCCGCACCTCCCCTTGAAGTAGCCTGAATCAATAAACAGCGTAATTGACAAAATTGAAACTGAATTTTAAACCCAGACTTTGCAAATATATGAATTCTGATACGAAGGTAGGAAACGCTTTTACCTATCCCTACCAACTATTTCGCGTAATGAGAATAGCTCTTTTTCTAACGGTATTGACCATAACAGGTCTACATGCCAAAAGTTTTAGTCAACAGGTAACCTTACACGGTAAAAAACTACCACTACGTACCCTGATTAGACAGATTGAAGAACAAACAGCGTATCACTTTATTTATGATAAAAGCGATATTGAAGATCGCTATGTCGATGCTGTTGCTTTGAATGAGGTTCCACTTAAAGAAGCGTTGAATGAATTGTTGGAGTCGACAGCTTTGACCTACAAAATTGTGGACCAATACATTTTACTGAAACCGACAGCTAAGGAAAAGGGGACATCCCCCCCAGCACAGGATAGAACCATTAAAGGAAAAGTGGTTAACAGTGCCAATGAACCGCTGCGAGGTGCCGTTATTACGGTTAAGGGGAGCACCCGCAGCACAGCTTCCGGTGAGGATGGAACCTTTTCTTTGCAAGTGCCTCCTACCGGGCGACAATTGCTTGTACGTTTTATGGGTTATGATTCCCGGGAAATCACCTTAACGGAGACTAAAAGTTACCACATCGTATTACAGGAAGCCATCGGTAACCTGGACGAAGTAGTCGTAGTAGGTTATGGTACGCAGCGCAAATCAGACTTAACCGGATCCATTGCCAGCGTAAAGTCGGAAGACATTTTGGCTGCACCGGTCTTTAACCCCTTATTGGGGCTCAAAGGTAAAGCGGCAGGAGTAAATGTATTTAATAACACCGGTAATCCCCTTGGTGTAGCCGAAGCCCCACCACGGGTAATCATTCGTGGGATTAACTCCATTAATACGAGTACGAGCCCCTTATATGTTGTCGATGGTGTTCAGATGAATGACATCCAGTTTGTCAACCCCAATGACATCGAAAGCATGGAAGTGCTAAAAGATGCTTCTGCGACAGCAATTTATGGAGCAAGAGGAGCAAATGGAGTGATTTTGGTTACTACCAAACGTGGAGCAAAATCGGCAGACGGCCATAGCATCGTTACCTATAACGGAACGGCCAGTGTAGGAACGTTGGCGAGAAAGATCGACGTCATGGATGCTTATGAGTTTATGCAGATGGAGGATATTGCCTTTGCAAATATCGGAAAATATCCAGAAGGCAAAACCTATTTGGCGAATAACGGTATTAGCGAACTTTTCGTAGATCGTAGCGATCCTTTATTGTTTGATGCTCATGGAAATCCGTTGTATAATACCGACTGGCAGGAGGAGGCGACAAGAAATGCATTTTCCATGAACCATCAATTCAGCGTACAACAGCAAAATGACCGATCTGCTGTCGGTGCTTTTTTTGGCTATTCGGATCAACAAGGTTTATTGCTTAATAACTATGCAAAACGTGTCAATGGCCGCTTAGCCTATGATACGAAACCATTGTCTTGGCTTAGCATAAACAGTAACCTCTCCTTCAATCACCTATGGGGAAATGGCATTGACGATACCGGTGGTGGCCAAACAGTGCGCCGGACGATGTTGGAAATGCTCCCGATTTTACCGGTTAAATTTCCGGATGGTAGCTGGTCTAATACACAATTTGAAGGGAATAAGCTCAATCTTGTTCAGGAAGCTATGACCAATCCCGTACATGAATTGACTGAGCGGAAACGAACCCGTTTAAGGTCTAAAGTTTTTGGTAACCTAGCATTAGTCTTCAATTTAGCAGAGGGACTTGACCTGAGGACGCAATTTGGTGTCGATGGAAACTTCCGTTCTAACCGGGATTACATCCCCAATAATATGATCAACATTTCTACAAGAGGAGAAGCTTCTGTTTATAACGATCAAGATTTGTACTGGCAGGAGGAGACCTACTTAAATTATAGGAAAGATTGGGGAATGCACCATTTTGAGGGTATGCTCGGTCTAAGCTGGTCTAAATATCATATTTTTTCTTCAAATACCGGGACCGTTTATGATTTTGATGATAATTATTATAACTATACTAATCTTGGTGCAGGAGCTACACCAACAGCCCCCTCTTCGAATACCAATAATTGGGCGATGAATTCGTATTTCTCCCGTTTCAATTATAGCTATAAGGATCGGTATTTAGCTACCTTGACTTTTCGTGCAGATGGTTCATCGAAGTTTGGCGACAATAATAAATATGGCTTTTTCCCATCAGCAGGATTGGGATGGGTGGTATCCAAAGAACCTTTTTTTGGTCAGGACGGATGGGTGAATTATTTGAAGCTACGCTCAAGTTATGGTGCAACGGGTAATTCAGAAATTTCTTCCTATTTAAGCTTTGCTACCATCTCGAGTGGCACTACGCTGCTTAATGGCGGAAGGGTAAGCATCAATCAGTTAACACGTATGCCTAATCCAGACCTAAAATGGGAGAAAACCAGTCAGTTTGACATCGGTATGGAGCTTCAATTGTTCCATAAACGAATCACCTTAGAAGCAGATTATTATTACAAGAAGACAACAGATCTGCTCTTGGACAGACCACTTCCGCTCACCACAGGTTTTTCAGGTGTATTTTACAACATTGGAAGGGTAGATAATCAAGGGGTCGATCTATTGATTCAAACGAACAATATCCAAACACCGAACGTTCGCTGGACTTCTACCTTTAATGCGAATTACAACAAAAATGTCATTAAGCAGCTTGGCGAGAATAATGAAGATATATTGATGAACCCTGCTTTTGTTAATGGAAATATCATCTTGCGAGTAGGCGAACCCTTAGGTTCGTTTTATGGATATCAACGTTACGGAATATGGGGAACAGCGGAAGCGGAAGAAGCGGCCGCTGTGGGGGCAGTTCCTGGTGTAGCCAAACGATCGACAGACCGTCAAATCATCGGTAACGGGATGCCTAAGTTTACCGGTAGTTTTATCAATAAGGTTAATTGGAAACGATTTGACTTTACCTTAGACCTCCAATTTGTACTTGGCGTCGATACTTGGCAACTGGCCTATCTGATGGCTGAAGATAGGGCCGGTATCGTCAATGGCTTGACATCGATTCTTTATAATAGTTGGACGGAAGCCAATCAAAACACCATGGTACAGCAAATCCGGCATCGCCAATATGCCGGACAGAGCGTAGTGGCAGATTCTCATGCGGTTACCAATGGCGCTTATCTGCGGGGTAATTTGGTACAATTGGGTTATAGCTTTGACAACGAAAAGATGGCAAAATATCATCTGAAGAACTTCCGTGTCAACGTTAGCGTCAATAACGCTTTTCTGCTGGTTGGTAAAGATTTTATCGGTTATGATCCGGAAGGTGCTTCAAACACCGATACCTTTGGGCAGAATGTTTATTTCTACCAATATCCTTCCGCAAGGACCTTTTCTTTAGGTGTAAACTTTAATCTATAATCTACGCATACGACGACCATGAAAAAAATCGCAATAGTAATTTTAGTATTTTCTTTTTTCTCTTGTACGAAATTTTTAGAGGAAAATCCAGCAAGCGAACTGGCAACCACTAATTTTTTTGATTCGGCAGACGATGCTTATAGTGTCGTCAATATCTTGTACCATAAAGGAGTACCTTCTTTTTATCAACTGACCGTGAATCTAAGTGCCTTACAGATGTATGGTGGATATAGGTCAGGTCTTTTTGATAACGAATATAAAAATCAGTTTATGTCGAGACTCCAGATGGGAACGGTAGATGCTGGATTGGACAACGCTGAACTGTTGGCTCTTTGGCAATCTTGTTATGAGGCGATTGTTCGGAATGCTAATTTCGCCATTACCCATATTCCAACCTGCCCTGGATTGACCGACACGGAAAAAAATCAACTGATAGCGCAAGCAAAATTTTTCCGAGGTCTGAATTATTTTTATTTGGTGAAGATGTTTGGTGCCGTACCGTTAATCACGGAAAGTTATCAATCGCTTGATAATATTTATGTAAAGCGTTCATCGGAGGCGCTCGTTTATGCACAAATTGTGCAAGACTTAAACGACGCGTTGGCTAATGGAGAATTGGCTGATATTCCAATGCCTCAAAATGGTTTTCGGATATCCAATGGAAGTGTACAAGCACTCTTGGCAGATGTATACCTCAACATGGCAGGATATCCGCTACAGGATACCGAGAAGTACCGTTTAGCCGCAGAAGTGGCAAAAAACTTGCTTGCTAATGCAAACTATGCGCTAATTAGCGGAACCGACCAATCAACCAACAGTGCCTTTAATATATTAAAGAAATCGGATAATGAGAAGGAATACCTCTATTCGGTGGAATATGATGGTACAATATTGGACCCCGGTGCTTATCCGATGTTCTGTTTTCCACAGGAGGCTGCCACTTGGGGGGAATTCCCGAAATACAACATCAGTAACCTGGGATATAATCCGGTAGCCAAGTTACATGCCATTTACGATAAAAATGATGATATCCGTTATCAGGAAGGTCAGTACTTTCACACGAAGTATACGCAAAAAAACGGGGCAATGGCAGGTACAAGCAGAACCTTTGCAACACCCATTCCCTTCTTTTGGTGGGAAGAAGAAGCCGCTTTATCCACGGGGGTATCAAAAAAAGACAAGGTTCATTATCGTTTGGCCGAGATATACCTGATTGGTGCAGAAGCATCAGCCATCGCTAATGGAAGCGTTACGGATGAAGCAGCCACCTATTTAGCAACCATCATGCATCGCGCTTCGTTGACACAGTCGGCCGAATCTATAAAAAATCGCTTGCTATCGCTTTCCATAGACCAATTTGTTCAGGAGGTATGGAAAGAAAAGATGCGTGAATTGTTGTTTGAAAATAAAATCTGGAACGATATCACGCGCACACGTAGGTATCCGAACTTTAATACGAACGGACAAGTTACCTTCACAGACTTGATTGGATCTACCAATAGCTTTGGCGGCACCTATACGGAAGAAAACCTTTATCTGCCTATCTGTTCACAGGAGATACAGCGTAATCCCATGCTTTTAGAAGATCCGATTCAGTAATGGAAAATTAGTTCGTCTACCTTAAATTATTTAAGTACGATTAAAAATTAAAATCAACATGAAAAAATCAACATTTATTGCACTTCTAAACTTGACGGTCCTTATTGTTTCCTGTTCGAAATATGAAAGAAACGAGCTGATTACGGCCGAGGAAAAAAATACGAAGCTATCCACGTTAGCTTTACAGACTAATACGTTGGAAAAAGAAGTATTTTGCTTTTATTATAACTGGTATGGAACGCCTGCACATGATGGCACCGATCAACATTGGGCACATAGCGTTGAAGGTTCGCCCGATGGTTTACCAGGCGGGACAAATATAGGTTCTAATTTTTATCCAGCCCTCAATCCATACAGCTCTTACGATACCACGCTACTGGCAACACATATGGACATGTTAACGCAAGCTGGGGTTCAGGCGATTTTCCTAACTTGGTGGGGAGTAAATGATTTTACAACCGGGAACATCGGACTTATTCTGGATGAAGCAGTGAAGAAAGGCATCAAAGTGGGTTTCCAAATAGAACCTTATGCCAATCGCAGCGCCACTTCCGTACGTAGCGATATGAGTTATATCCTGAACACTTATGGTAATCATGCCGCTTTTTATCGGACAACGAATGGTTTACCACTGTTTTTTATTTATGATTCCTATCTTATTGAAGCTTCAGACTGGGCATCTCTATTGACGACTACCGGTTCGCAAACGATCCGAAACACAGCTGTAGACGCTGTCATAATCGGATTGTGGCGAGACCAACAGGATGAGAACAATCAATTACAGGGTGGCTTCGATGGATTTTACAGTTATTTCGGATCTAAAGGTTTTACCGGAGGATCCGATCCCAATAACTGGTTAGACATGCAAGCTTGGGCCAGTCAAAATGGCAAGCTTTTTATTCCTTGCGTAGCACCGGGCTACATAGATGAGCGTATCCGACCCACCAATTCGGCAACTACCCGTGAGCGTGATGGAGGTGCGTATTATGATGACTATTGGCAAAAAGCGATTGCTATTAATCCAACATATGTTGCGATCACTTCCTTTAATGAGTGGCATGAAGGTACGCAAATCGAGCCTGCTAAGCCATTTGCTATTCCGGAATTTACTTATCTGGATTACGAACCCAAGGCACAGGATTTCTACCTTGCCAGAACAAAATATTGGAGTGATCTGTTCGTAACAACCCCTTAAAATTTCATTGTTCCGGCCGCTTTTCGATGGTGACTGGAATACTATAATACAATATAAAAACCCGAAATGAAAAGACGTTCTTTTATCCATTCTGCTACTTTAGGTTTAGTTGGTGCTTCGATGGTAGCGCCACATACCGCATTTGACATAGCACCACAACCGTGGTCCTGTACACGCCGGCAACAAGGAAAAAGCATCAAGGTTTTATTGGATGAAGTAGTAAAACCGTTTAAAATCATGCAAGTATCCGACAGTCACATCAGCTGTGATAGCGATGCCGACCAATCTTACGAAAAATATAGCGCCCGAATGGCACATGCCTTTGCCAAACAACGGCACTGTAAAACCGGAGAAATGGTATCGCCTATTGAAGCGTTCGCAGCCCTGATGGATTTGGCGGTAGAAGAGCGTGTAGACCTGATAGCGCTCACCGGTGATATTGTGAATTATCCGTCAGCTACTGCTGTAGAAAAAGTTACCGCTTTGGTCAAAAAAACGAATATACCGCACCTGTATACGGCAGGGAACCATGATTGGCATTATGAAGGAATGAGCGGTTCCATGGAAGACCTGCGTAAACATTGGATCGCAGAACGGTTGATGCCACTCTATTCATCTAACCAGACAAGGTGCTCATCGACTGTCTGCAACGGCATCAATATCGTGACCCTAGATAATTCGATCTACCAGATAGGTGCCGACCAATTACAGTTTTACAAACAACAAATAGAAAAAGGGCTACCGATGCTATTGATGGTCCATATACCGCTTTATATGCCCTCCATGAATATCATTACAACGGGTAATCCTACTTGGGGATGGGATACCGATCAGAACTATGCATTGGAACGTAGGGTACGGTGGCCAAAGTCGGGAAATACATCGGTAACCAACGACTTCCTAAAGATTGTTTACAACACACCAAAACTAGTTGGTATTTTCGCTGGGCACCACCATGAAGATTATACGGTAAATACAGGAAATAATATACAATTCGTTGCAGGACCAGCTTTTAATGGGGAATACAGAATGATTGAATTAGCTCCTAAGTACTAACTTGAGTTCGACTATTCTTTATGAGCTCGGGTTAATAGTCTGCCGACAATATACACGGGTGCACGACAAACATCGGATGGAAATCTGTTGTGCACCCTTATACAAAATAGCAATTAAGTAAACACTTTATAATCGACTATTTCGATCATTACGCGTTGTCCCACTTGATAACGATTGGGAAAGTGGTTGATACACCGCAGCTCAAGTGTATTCCGGGATAACACGATTTCCTCATAAAATCCCTTGAAAAGAATAGCCTGAATAGTAAACATTGCTTCATTTTCGCTTTCAATGATTTGTATCCATTCTGGGTGAATGATCATTTCTTTCCCCTCTATTGTCACCTCTGGTAAAAGAGCAGCCATTTCTTCTGCGACTAGCACATTACTTTTGGCTAGCAATCTGGCGGTGTAACCATTAGGTGGATCGTTATATAGCCTTTTTGGACTGCCGGAAGCCATCAATTGACCATCTTTTAAGACCAATAAGGCATTTGCCATGGCTAAGACCTCCGCTGGATCATGCGATACCATAATGACGGTGAGTCCAATTTCATCGACAATCTTGCGAATGTCGCGCTGCAAATGATCCCTAAAAGAAGCATCCACCTGGTTAAACGGTTCGTCCATTAACAATACCTCCGGACCGGTAACCAAAGCCCGCGCAATAGCTACCCGTTGTCGCTCACCTCCACTAAGGTCGGCTACCCGTTGTCTCGCCAAGCGAAGGATATTTAAGCTACTTAAGGCAATTTCTGTTTTTTCCTGCTTCTCCTGCAAATTGGTATTGGATAGACGAGACGCGACGTTATCCCAGACATTGGCGTAAGTATTGAGGTCATCAAAATGCTGGGATACCAAGCGCATAGACTCGTGCCCCGGAATAAGTTTATCCTCTGGATTAGGAATTTTCCGCCCCTTAAAATAAACCATTCCGGTATCTGGTTTAAGTAAGCCATATATTAAGCGCAATAAGGTGGTTTTCCCGCTACCGCTCTCGCCTATGATCGCGGTAATATTGCCCTCCTCTAGTTCAAAAGATAAGTCACGTAGCCCGAGACTATCAGGCTTATCTGAAAAACGCTTAGATAACCGTTCTACGTGAATATATGCTAAACCTGGCTGCTGTTCATCGGGAAGCGGAATACTGCAGGAAGCGGAAATATTGTTTGTCATGAAAAAATCGCCCTTCGCCTATAAAAAATTTAATCAACCAAATTAAACCCAGCTTTCGAATTAGGAATTTAAACGAGCCGGAATGAGCTCATGCACCATCTGGGTTAAACAGGTTCTTACACAAACGAAGATATAAAAAAAGCGGAAAGCACCGCTCAATTTTCCCTAGAAAAAGAACATTAAACCAAAAGACATATTCCGTAATCCGTCTTGATCCGGACTATTTTCAAACATATCATTAAAGTAGTATTTCGCGTAGAGCCCTACCCATTGGTAACCTATCCGTGCAAAAGCGCCGTAACGAAATTTGGCATAATTAAAGTCGTCTTTTACTTTACGTTTCCCTTCTTCCTCGCTTTTGAATTTTTGGCTACCATTCAATAAAAATCCTCCAATGGGCCCATAAGCAATACGTAAATCGCGATCGGGACCAATCCGATGTTCAAACGTAATAGGAATTCTCAAGTAACTAGAACTGAAACGGTTTTTATCATAGTGGATATCCGATTGTTGCCATGAAAGTGGACTCGTATTGCGGTCAAAAATAATATCATTCTTTAAGCGGATATGCGTCCAGTCGAAACCGGCCGACATAAATAATCTAAATTTCTCATTAAAACGATAACCAAACTGGAATACATCAAAGCCCACATTAATGGTTTTCCACGTCCGGTTTTTTAGGAAATCATTTTCAGGACTTAAGGTAAAACTTCCGTTATCCATTAAGGTGGCTAAGCCTAAATCAAATCTGGAAAAGGTAATTCCGACAATAACTTTAGGTTTTTGTCCATAATCATGTGAAGTACCGCCATTAGCTGCACTATCCGCTTTATTTACCTGGATCGTATTGTCCACGCCATTACCAAAACTAAATTTGACTGTCCTTTTTTTATGGCTGGACTCTTTTTTCACCGTATCCATCAATGTGGTGTCTTGATGTGCTGGTATAAAATAACCATTTTCTGAAGCTTCTTGGTTTTCGTGGCCTAATGCAGTTCCGCCCAAACAAACTGCCGCCAAACAGGTTAATAAAATATGTTTCATTTTTGTTAATTGTTTTTTTAACGTATCAGGACATTAGTATCAAGATCTTTCTAAGCATGCATGGCTTTTCGCTTTCTGCTCATCAATCTTATCTCTTGCTACCTATGTCTATTTTAATTTTTACTTTTGACTTTTTAACTATATTACAACCGCGTTCGCAACGCCTTTAAATTAACCGCTACTTTAATGGTGCCTTCGCTATCATTAGTAAATGAGATGATGCGTTCTTCTCCTTGATCGACGGATGAAATCACTGCATTTAACAAATTACCCATACCGAATGGCTTTTTGCCTTTTGGAGCTTCTTGCATTTCTGTTTTTACGTGCGCTGGCAAATTCACCTCCTGGGCAACCCCTAGTTCCGCTCTAACCATTTGCTGTACATCCGGTGTTACCATAGTCGGTTTTTGCTCAACGGCTACAATAGCGGTCTGCTTTACTTCGTCGTTTATTGCGTTATGCATAACGGTAGTCACTACAATCGGATATGCTTGCTCCGTTGATCGAACTGGCCTTACCCTTGCTTTCGTAACGGGCCGTCCTACGACCTTCTCTTGTTGATTTCCGACCAATGTTTGCACCGTTTCCATTGGCGGATGTTTGACCTCAACGGCTTGTCGCGGCATATTTTCTGCCGTCTTAGCGGCTCTTAGGTAAATGATTTCCCTTGGTTGGTTTCTATAAAATAAGGACATCCCAATTACCGCGCTAATTGCCGCCGCCACTTTCAGCCATAAAAATTTTGTTGACTTTTTCTTCAATGGAATAACCTGATGATCATTCAACTTATCCGCAATATTTCCCCATAAATGTGCCGGCACCTCCGGTTCATAGGTATTAAATTTTGCTTGCAACTGCTTATCAAATTGCTTATCCTGTATAGGATCCATAATTTCCCTCTCTTTCTAAATTGACCAATTTGCTTTTTAACCACGACCGCGCCCGCGATAATTGTGATTTAGATGCCCCTTCACTAATCTGTAAAGCCTCCGCAATTTCCTTATGGGAATACCCCTCGATCGCGTACATATTAAATACCGCTCGATACCCATCAGGTAATTGCTGAATCAGTGTTAAGATATCCTTCACTTCTAAACTTGCTATATCGACTGTTTGCAACGCATGATCAAACACTTCATCTATCGTTATCGTCTGTTGTTTTTTTGCTTGCTTTCGATACCCTTCAATGGCAGTATTGACCATAATCCGTCTGATCCATCCTTCAAAAGAACCTTCTTCCCGAAAATGAACTACAGCCTGAAATACCTTTAAGAAACCATTCTGCAATACATCTTCCGCCTCGGTAGCATTAGCCGTATAACGTAAACATACTTGATACATTTTAGCCGCTAAACTGCGATAAAGTGCCTCTTGCGCTTTACGTTCCCCGCGTTTACAACCTGCTAACAAATCATCTATTACGTATACCTGCTCCAATTGCTTCTGTTTTTTAACGTAGATGTGAAAGTAAGGAAAAAGGTTGCTTCTTGTTGTTACTTTTTCCCACAAAAAGTAACCAAAAGCTCTCGACTACAAATCTTCTTTGAAAATTTCTACCATTACTTAGCCTGTACTATCCGAAGATTTGAAGGCCGATTTATTGCTTACGAATGGCCTTTCCTTCGATAATTCCCTTTCCACTAGCCATTAAACTTGAGGCTTTAAAGCTTTATCCTTTTCGCTTTAAGTTTTTTTACTTTTTAATTTTTAATTTTGACTTTTTAATTTTTGGACTTTTTAATTTGGAAAATAAATTCTACACCATCGCCGAAACCGACTTACGTCAATTCACCGAGCAGGTATTTTTGGCTATTGGCTGTTCAGCAGCACACGCAAGCTTAGCAGCGGATGTATTAATACAAGCTGATTTAAGAGGAATTGACTCGCATGGCACAGCAAGGTTGAGTGGCTACGTACGCCTTTGGCAACAAGGGCGACTTAATCCAACACCAAACATCACGATCGTGCATGAAACGGCTACCACAGCAACAGTGGATGGTGATAAAGGATTAGGTTTAGTGGTAGCACCATACGCCATGGAAATTGCTATTGCCAAAGCAACGACCTACGGTTCTGGATGGGTTGCCATACGCAATTCCAACCATTTCGGTATTGCAGGCTACCATGCTCTAATGGCGGTAAAAAAAGACATGATCGGTTATGCCATGACCAATGCAAGTCCGTTAGTAACCCCTACTTATAGTAAAGAACGGATGTTAGGTACTAATCCGATTTGTTATGCTTTTCCGGCAGGCAAACACCTACCGGTGGTGGTAGACATGGCGACTTCTGCCGCAGCCAACGGTAAACTAGAAATTGCTCAACGCAGTGGCAAGCCCATTCCAGATGGTTGGGTGCAAACGGCTGATGGACAACCTTCGGTCGATCCGCATGAACTAAAACAAGGAGGTGCACTACTACCTTTAGGGGGCGACAAACTTCACGGCAGCCACAAAGGATTCGGGTTAAGTGCTACGGTGGATATTTTAAGCGCGGTGCTATCCGGAGCCAACTATGGTCCATGGGCTCCACCCTTTGTTGCCTATTTGGAACCCCACCCCAACCCGGTAGGTGAAGGACTGGGGCATTTTTTAGGTGCCCTACGGGCCGATGGCTTCCGACCTATTGAAGAATTTAAAACACATATGGACAATTGGATAACCCGATTTAAACAAGCCACTCCTATCGATCGTGAGCAACCAGTCGTTATTCCGGGGGAGCCTGAATTTATAGCAGAAGCGCAACGAAAAGCATCAGGCATACCGATCATTGACCGTGTGTGGGACGATTTAAAAAAACTTGCCCAAGATTTGAAAATAAACACGCTATAAGTTCGTTTTTATGTTTGGCACCAATTCTGAAACCAAATAGTTAAGTAATTAAGCCCTGCCACACAAACTAATTGTGTCGTGATTTGTTGAGAAGCAAGAACTGGCTTTACCCAAAAAAACATAAAAATTTTAAATGATTAATTACAACAGAAAAAACGTCAAAACCCTCCTAACGTTAATTACGTCCGCTTTTTTGATACCAACACTGTTTGGATGCCACCAAGGTTCTTCTACCGCGGAGGATGCAACTAAAAACCGTCTTTCTTTACCCGTTTTTCAAGTCGATACTGGCACGGCTTTAACCGTACGTGATTATTTAGGCACCATCGAAGGTAAAGTAAATGTAGAGATCCGTCCACAGGTTGAGGGCATGCTTGAAAAAATATATGTAGATGAAGGAGCCTATGTTAAAAAAGGGCAAGACCTCTTCAAAATTAATGAACAGCCCTATCTAGAAGCGTTAAAAAATGCTCGTGCAGAGGAAACCGTTGAAAAGGCGAAACAAAAAAATGCACATCTTGAAGTGGAAAGCCTAAAACCGCTGGTTGAAAACGATGTCATTTCACCGGTTCAGTTACAAACTGCTCAGGCAAATGATGAAGTAGCCAAAGCATCAGTAGCCAAAGCTGCCACAGCAGTAGCTACGGCTAATATCAATTTAGGGTTTACGAATATCAAGGCTCCTGCTAGCGGATATATTGGCCGAATCCCTAAACGGATAGGAAATTTGGTGACTAAAAGTGATTCCCAACCTCTTACCGTGTTGTCGGATACCCGTGATGTCTATGTTTATTTTTCGATGAGTGAAGCCGATTTTCTGCATTTCACCAAGGGCGGAAGGAAAAATGATTCGCTTGCCCATAACGATAAATTGATTCCTTATGTGCGCTTAATGCTTGCCGATGGATCGGAATATGCTGAAAAAGGTGTTGTCGACGCTATTGATGGACAAGTGAACCGCACTACTGGAGCCATCTCTTTGCGGGCCACCTTTCCGAACCCAGACGATGTATTGCGTCAGGGAAATACCGGAACCTTAAAGATGGAAGAAAGAAAACCAGGCGTATTATTAGTTCCACAAGTAGCCGCCATTGAATTGCAGGATAAAACCTTTGTTTATATTGTAACGCCAGATAATACCGTAAAAATGCGTGCAGTAATATTAGATGGAGTGAGTGGTACAAATTATATCGTAAAAGATGGTTTACAACCCGGTGATCGGGTGGTACTCGCTGGTTTCGACCGCTTGGAAGATGGCCTAGCGATAAACCCACAATTACAAAACCCAAAACGAGGATAGTTTCCGTAACAGCGATGATATGCTGATGCTTTTCGTTATCCAAAATCAAAAACTATGCTAAAAACGATCATAAGCAGACCTGTACTAGCTACCGTAATATCCATTATTTTGGTTATGCTAGGTATTGTTGGTATGCTTCAATTACCAGTAACCCGTTTTCCCGAAATTGCCCCTCCGAGCGTAAGCGTAACCCTTTCTTATCCAGGAGCTAATGCCGAGACGGTGGCACAAAGTGTGCTATTGCCAATCGAAGAGGCTATTAATGGTGTGGATAATATGACCTATATACGGTCTACCGCAAGTAATACGGGTTCAGGAAATATTAATGTCTTTTTTAAGGCCGGAACCAATCCGGATCAAGCTGCTGTAAACGTACAAACACGTGTATCAAAGGCCGCCAGCCAGATTCCAGCAGAAGTTAACGAATCTGGTATCAGTGTCATGCCCAAACAGAATGGGGTTATCATGACTATGAATATTTATAGTGATCAGCAAGACACCATATACGATGAAACATTCCTTCAAGCCTACGCACAGATCAATATCAATCGTGAATTGCTGCGGGTATCCGGTGTTGCCGCTATTACCCGTATCGGTGCACGGGATTACTCCATGCGTACTTGGTTGAATCCTGAAAAATTAGCTGTATATGGCTTGGTTCCCCAAGATGTCATTGATGCGATTAAAAGTCAGAACTTTGAAATTGCACCAGGAAAATTTGGAGAAGGTTCTGATGAGGTTTTTGAAACCGTATTAAAGCACCGTGGCCGTTTCAGTAAACAAGAAGACTACGAAAACCTTGTCATTAAAACGAATAAAGACGGTTCGGTACTTTATTTAAAAGATGTAGCGCGCATCGAATTAGGAGCCACCAATGTAGGGGCCGATAATAAAGTCAACGGATTTCCCGGATTAACGCTTAATATCGTTCAAACAAGTGGTTCTAATGCTGTAGAAATCGATGGGCAGGTCAGGAAGGTGATGGAAAGGTTGGCGAAATCTTTTCCTGAGGGCATTAAATATGAAATTACCTATAGTGTGCGTGATCAGATCAATGAATCTATCAGTCAGGTTAAGCATACCCTATTCGAAGCCTTTTTTCTGGTATTCGTGATTGTATTTATTTTCTTACAGGATCTTCGTTCTACCTTGATTCCTGCTATTGCTATTCCAGTATCCTTGGTCGGTACCTTTTTCTTCTTGCTACTTTTTGGTTTTTCGATTAATGTGCTCACCATGTTTGCCCTCGTGCTAGCTATTGGTATTGTGGTGGATGATGCCATTGTGGTTGTTGAAGCCGTACATCAGAAAATGGAGCGTACAGGTTTATCACCACGTAAGGCAACTTTTTCTGCTATGAGCGAAATCACGGGTGCGATACTCTCTATTACCATGGTCATGGCAGCGGTATTTTTACCGGTCGGATTTATGCAGGGTCCAGCAGGTTTATTTTACCGGCAGTTTGCTTATACCTTAGCGACAGCCATTTTAATTTCCGCATTAAACGCATTAACCCTTAGTCCGGCACTTTGTGCTTTATTGCTCAGAAATACCCATCACGACGAGAAGGAAAAAGAATTAAAGGGAAATAAAGTATCTAAATATTCCCGGAAATTCTTTGACGCCTTTAACGTAGCGTTTGATTCCTTAACGAACAAATACATTCGTTCCTTAAATTTCTTATTGAATAAAAAGTGGTTAGCCATATTTGGTTTGGTGGCACTTTCCGGAATAGGGATGCTATTGATGAACCGAACCCCGTCGAGCTTCATCCCTACAGAAGATGATAGCTTTATTACCTTCTCTATGGCTATGCCTCCAGGGGCATCTCTGGCTAGAACAACAGAAGTACTGCGACGGGCAGATAGCATTATCCGGAAGCACGATGAATTGTCAGGCATGACAACTATTTCTGGTTACAATACGATAGACGCTGCTGCCAGTCCGGCTTTCGCTGTTGGCTACATTAACTTAAAAGAGCATAGTGACCGCCCCCATATTAAAGACGTCAATGATTTTATGGACACGATCCGCAATGATTTGTCCCAAATTTCTGAAGCTACATTTAGTGTTTTCCCCCGCCCTACTGTTCAGGGATTTGGAGACTTCAGCGGACTGGAATTTGTGTTGCAAGATCGTTTGGGGGGGACTTTTTCTTCATTCAGCAAGGTTGCCGACAATTTCATACAGGAGCTCAAAAAGCGCCCTGAAATTGCCAATGCCTTTACCCCATTCAAAGCTAATTTCCCGCAGTATCAATTGGATATCGATTTTGTGAAAGCGCAGGCCTTAGGGGTTACAGCGAAAGACCTTATGACAACTGTAAGAGGCTACTACGGACGTGTCCAAGCGGGTGATTTTAGCAGGTTTGGTAGGCAATACCGGGTATATATGCAAGCAGATGCCAAATTTACCAATGATCCCGAATCGTTTAAATCCATATTTGTGCGCAATAAAAAAGGAGAAATGGTACCTGCAAATACGCTTATTACCTTACGCAAAGTATTTGGCCCGGAAACGGTAAACCGATACAATTTATTTAACGCCATTGCGATAAATGCAACACCAGCCAAAGGCCATAGTACCGGAGATGCAATGCGTGCCGTAGAGGAAGTAGCAGAAAAGGTTTTAACGGCTAATTACAGTTATGAGTGGACGGGAATGAGCTTAGAAGAAAGGCAATCAGGAGGACAAACGATTCTTATTTTTACATTAAGCATTCTTTTTGTCTATTTCTTACTTGCTGCACAGTATGAAAGCTACATTCTACCCCTCGCGATCTTGCTGTCTGTACCGGTAGGTCTATTGGGTGTATATACAGCCGTTAATCTTGCAGGATTGGAAAACAATATTTATGTCCAAGTCGGTTTAATTATGCTGATCGGTTTGTTGGCCAAGAATGCTATTCTTATCGTCGAATTTGCGGTACAGCAGCGTAAAAGTGGATTGTCCATTTTTGATGCGGCTATAGAAGGTGCCCGTTTAAGGTTACGACCGATCTTAATGACTTCATTGGCTTTTGTTGCGGGCTTAATTCCTCTCATGTGGACAGTTGGGCCTTCTGCGCAAGGAAACCACTCCATCAGTATCGGCGCCGCCGGCGGTATGTTATTTGGTGTAACGATTGGTATATTCATCATACCGGTACTGTACATGCTGTTTCAGCAATTAGATGAAAAAGTTAAATCAAAGATGATTCAGGAGGAAGATGATTAAACCTATGAGAAATACAGTAAGAACGACCAGCGTCGTCTTAATCATAAGTTGTGCGTTGGCCCTATGTTTAAATGCCTGCAAGGTAGGTAAAAACTATCAACGTCCACAACTCAATTTACCAGACAAATATCGGAATGAGATCACTCCGGCAGACTCGGTTGGAATAGGAAATATCTATTGGAAAGATTTCTTTGTCGATTCTACTTTACAGACGCTGATTGACACCGCTATTGTATACAACTATGATATGCGCAAAGCGCTAAAAAATATTCAAATAGCCAATGAACAGGTGTTACAGGCCAAAGCGGAATTCTTACCCGAGATCAATGCCAATATTGCCACCATAGAGCGGAATTTCCGTTCAGAGAACTTCTATTCCACTCCTACCGCGAAATGGTATGATGGTCGAGGTAAAACAGCTCCCAAAAACATGTATACCTATACGCCACAGCATAGTAGCGGTTTAAGTTTGAGTTGGGAATTGGATATCTGGGGCAAAATGCGCCGGCTTAACGAAAGCACCTTAGCCCAATATCTGCAAACCTATGAAGCACGTAAATTGCTACAGACACAATTGGTAGCGGATGTCGCTGAAGGCTATTATAACCTCTTAATGCTAGACGCCCAACTGGAAGTAGCCCAAAGAAACTTACAGCTTACCGATAGCACGCTACGGATTGTACAATTACAACGCGATGCCGGAAAGGCTACCTCTTTGGCTATTCAGCAAACTAAATCACAACTTTTAGCCGCTAAGGCACTTATTCCACAATTGCAACGGGAAGTCGTTATTCAGGAAAATGGTTTAAGGGCACTTGCCGGACAACTGCCAGACAGTATTCGTCGTAGTGCTTCGTTAACCGATTTTCTGATTGAAGATTCTGTGTCTGCGGGCGTTCCGCTATACATGGTTAGTCACCGACCAGATGTAAAGGCTTCGGAGTTGGCCCTACGAGCTGCGAATGCCGATGTTGGTGTGGCTCAGGCCTACCGTTACCCTACCCTTATGATTGAAGCCGAAGGCGGTGTAAACAGTATGTTACCGGCCAACTGGGTAAAAATTCCGGGTTCTTTATTTGGAGGCCTCGTGGGAAGTCTTACCGCTCCGATTTTAAATAAACGCAAAATAAAAACTGATATCGAAGTTGCGAAATTAGAACGGGATAAAGCAGAGATTGATTTTCAACAAACGGTGTTAGATGCCGTTAATGAGGTAACCAATGCTTTAGTGACCATCAAAAAATTGCAGGAAGAGTATGATATTGCCGAAGAGCGGGTAAAAGTAACCCAGTTGGGTATCAGGCAAGCACGTTTACTCTTCAAAGCCAATTATGCGGATTACTTGGAAATCATTACAGCACAACAAAATGCTATTGACAGTGAGCTGGAATTGGTTAGCCTGAAGCAACAATTGCTCTTGGCAAGAGTAGAGTTATATCGAGCGCTTGGTGGAGGATGGCAAGGGTAGATTTGCTATTAGTTACTCGTTATGGGTTATTAGCGCCTTTAGGAGAGTCACCATTACAAAAAAAGCCCAGTGTTAAACTGGGCTTTATCAAACAACGAAGAACGATCAACGAATAACTACTAATGGATACCCATAAAAATTCTATTCCATCGGATTTTATCGAAGAATGAACCTTTATCATCCAAACTCAACCAAACAAATAACGCTTTGCCTACGATGTGATCTTCGGGTACAAAACCCCAAAAGCGGGAATCTAGGGAATTATGGCGGTTATCGCCCATCATCCAATAATAATCCATGTTAAAAGTATAACGTTCGGCCTTCTGACCATTAATATAATAGCCATCTGGTTTTTTCTCAAACGTATTTCCTTCATAAACCGTAATGGCTCGTTCATAGCGAGGTGCTGTTACGCTGTCTAACGTAACCGTCCACCCTTTATGCGGTACAATGATCGGTCCGTAATTATCGTGGTTCCATTTATTCCCGGCTACATGTGGAAAAATATCATCGCTTGGTTCTGGTGCATCTTTGGGGAGAATATAGGGTTTTACCTCCTTTACATTTGCCCAACCGGCTATTGTCTTGGCCAAGGAAGAGGTTAAATAAAACATATATTGACCTGGTAAATTGGTTTGCCCCCCATCAATACGTAAATCCCGAATACGATCCGGATTCAAATCGGTGCCATCTGTGGTTACCTGATACAGCAGTTGTCCTTCTACCGGTGTAATTCCTTTCTTGCCATTAACATATACTTGTGCTTGCTCAATGGCAATGGTATCGCCGGGAATACCAATGGCTCGTTTAATATAGTTTTCTCGTTTATCTACCGGACGATTAAAAGGTGCATCAGCCTCCATGGGGTAGTTAAACACCACCACATCATTGCGCTTGATCTTCTGCAAACCCGGTAGGCGACGATAATCCATCTCCAACCCATCCCAATAAGCCTTAGTACCAATAATAGGCATGGTATGATGGGCAAAAGGAAAAGCGACAGGTGTCATGGGCAAACGTGGGCCATAATTAATCTTACTAACGAATAGAAAATCGCCTGTTAATAAACTATGCTCCATTGATCCAGATGGTATCATATAGGCCTCAATCAAAAACGTACGGATTAATGTAGCTGCCACCACAGCGAAAACAATAGCATCAGCCCATTCTCTCGCCGCCGTTTTTTTATACGGATACTTCTTTTTGAATTCTTCTGTTGCCGAGGCCCCCCAATACGTTATCTTTTGATCGCTTCCCCATAAGGGAAAAACGATAAAGGGGATAAAAATCGTAGCCACCTGATCCAGAAACGACCTTCTACCAAAACAGCGAACAAAATCAATATATAGACCAATACCAATAAATAAATTAACGATCGGTACCAACAACAAAATAACCCACCACCAAGGCCTGCCTGTTAATTGTGTAAGGACATATTCCCGGTAAAATGGAATTAATGATTCCCATCCTGGGCGACTAGCTTTTACAAAGAGTAACCACAATCCTACCTGGGTGCCTAAAAAAAATAAAACAAGAAACGCTGTTAGCATACTGTAATGAATTCAAAATTAAAAAGTCAAAAACCCGAAGGGTTCATTGATTCCAAAAAAATTAATACTATATCAATAATTAAAAAGCTTAAAGCGTAGAGCCTATAGCTTAGAGCCTTATCCGTTAAAATCAAACATATCCGTTACAGCATAAAAACCCTCCTTGCCTTGTAGCCATTCGGCAGCAATCACCGCACCTAAAGCAAAACCTGATCGACTGTGCGCCGTATGTTTAAATTCTATTTGATCAACTTCTGAGCTATACAATACAGTATGCGTACCTGGCACTTCTTCAATACGGTGGGATTCTATCAATAATTGGTGTTTCTTAGGCACTACTTCTTCGCCCTCTCCCACCAAATCATTCACCCATTCGCTTTTCTCATCGATATGATCGATAATACCTTCAGCAATCGTGATCGCAGTTCCACTAGGTGCATCCAGCTTATGCGTATGATGAATTTCTTCCACCTGTACGTCATATTGTTTATACGGATTCATGGCTTTCGCCAGCAATTTATTGATGTGAAAAAAAACATTCACACCAATACTAAAGTTAGACCCATATAATAGGGTTTTGTTACCCTGCAAACATTTTTCTTTTATTTCTTCCAAATGATCATACCAACCCGTAGTACCCACCACTAGGGGTAGATTTGCTTCGAAGCACAGTTCAATATTTTCGATTGCTGCATGTGGTGTGCTAAAGTCAATGGCCACATCCATTTCCTGTAAATCATCGACACCAATTTCATCGCGATTATTTTCATCAATGATTAAGGCAATCTGATGTCCGCGTTCGGAAGCTATTCTCTCTATGATACGGCCCATTTTGCCGTAGCCAATTAACGCTATATTCATTGTATTAGCAGTTGATTATGTATTTAGGTTGCAATATACGATTTTAGTTAGAATGCCAACAGCTAAGCGCTTTAAATAACACATGGCTTATCGAATGGTAAATGTTGCCTTTAATCCGACCACAGGCATATTACCAGAAGCAAATAGTCCCATACGTGGAGGTTCCAACAACGTAGGTTTTAACTGAAACGTTAAGTCTTCACTAATATCGTAGCGCTTAAATTTAGCATCGATATACGCATCGATAATATTCAGTGCGTACCATCCTACGGTAAGCAAGATCGTTAAATCCCTATTTCGTCGATAAAAGTCTTTTGCGCCGATAAGCCAATCGGTGGGAGCGGTTTCGTATTTTGGATTTAACGGAATATCCTGATTTTCCAGTCGCTGCCTGACCTCAGCTAACGTTTCCTGATAATTGTTATTGGCAAACACAAAAGAATAGCCCAAACCTCCGAAACCAGCCCAAACAATAGGAGCCTTTACATACCCCCAGCCCCCATTAAACAACTGCCCCCAACCGGGTAAGACTGCTGAGCGCCGCGCGGCTTGTTTGGTTAAATTTTCCAGCGCCAAACGGGCAGAATCTTTATAAATTTTAGGTTTAGTGGTATCTGCTTCCGCCTCATCCGATTTAAAAAGTCCTTTGAAGAGTCCTTTTTTCTTTTTTGGCTGTTCCTTTGAAGGTAAATTGGTTGTATCCGTCATATTAAGACTATCCTTGCTAATTTGATCAGCAGGTGTTCGTATACTATCAGGTACCTGAGCCAAAAGCGGAAAACCAGATACTGCCAGCAAAAGGAAAAACAAGAAAAGGCGAATACTTAACATTACCAGTCTAATAATTCCAAGATCCGACCAAGATCATCTGCTGACGTAAAAGGGATTTCGATAGACCCTTTACCTTTTTTATCTTTGACGTTTAGCTTAACCCTGGTGGCAAACTTTGAAGCGAGATCATCCTGAATCTTTTGAAATTCAAACGTCAGGGGCTTGCGTTTAGTATCGCCTTTCCCTTTAGACCGATGTCCTTGATCATTTACTAATCTTACCAATTCCTCCACCTTACGTACAGAAAGCCCTTTATCAATGATCTCCTGGAAGATGTATAGCTGCTTATCAATATCAGCCACGTTAATGAGTGCACGTGCGTGCCCCATACTCAATTGATTATCTCGAATAGCGGCCTGTATAACCGGGGGTAATTTTAACAAGCGGAGATAATTGGTTACTGTAGACCGGTTTTTACTTACACGATCACCAAGTTCTTCCTGCTTTAAATGACATTCATCAATCATGCGCTGAAAACTCAAGGCTACTTCTATAGCGTTTAGGTTTTCCCGCTGAATATTCTCAATGAGTGCCATTTCCAGCATTTGCTGATCATTGGCGGTGCGGATATAAGCAGGTACCTCCGTTAAACCGGCTAATTTAGAAGCACGTAAACGCCGCTCACCAGAAATCAGCTGATACTGTTGCTGATCAACTTTACGGACGGTAATGGGTTGAATAAGTCCTTGAAGTTTAATAGAATCCGCCAATTCATTCAAGGCTTGAGCATCGAAATCCGTCCGTGGCTGATAAGGGTTTACCGCAATGGCTTCTATTTTTATCAAACTTACCGATCCTAACGGCGCCTCGCTATCCAAACTTGTTCTAACGGGGTGTTGATTGTTTTGTTTAATGTCCTCCGTATCATTCAGCAGGGCACTTAAACCTTTTCCTAATCCTATTTTTCGCTGATGCGCCATTATATATTAGCCTCCTCTTGCACTTTCTGTAAACCGTTTTTAATTAAAATCTCCCGAGCCAAATTTAAATAATTTATGGCTCCTTTAGAATTGGCGTCATGCATGATTACAGAAATACCAAAACTGGGAGCTTCGCTTAAACGGGTATTCCGTTGAATAATGGTATTAAATACCAGATCGTTAAAATGCGAACGAACCTCTTCTACTACCTGATTAGAAAGGCGCAAACGCACATCATACATGGTTAACAAAATACCTTCAATCTCTAAATTGGTATTCAACCTATTTTGTACAATCTTAATGGTATTTAATAATTTGCCTAAACCTTCTAAAGCAAAATATTCGCATTGTACCGGAATAATTACCGAATGCGCAGCGGTTAAAGCATTAATCGTAATCAAACCAAGCGAGGGAGAACAATCAATGATAATAAAATCATAGTCGTCAATGACTTCATTCAATACCGACCGCATTTTAAACTCACGATCACTTAAATTAATCATCTCAATTTCTGCACCTACCAAATCGATATGTGCCGGCAGTAAATCCAAATTTGGCGTTTCTGTTTTCTGAATAGCCTCTCTAGGGTTCAAATCATTAATAATACATTCGTATACGCTCGACTTGATTGTACGGGGATCGAAACCAATGCCCGATGTAGAATTCGCTTGAGGATCGGCATCTACTAAAAGTGTACGATATTCCAATACCGCAAGGCTTGCTGCTAAATTAATTGAGGAGGTTGTTTTACCTACCCCTCCTTTTTGGTTGGCTAACGCGATGATTTTGCCCATTTTCTTCTATAGTCGTAATTCATAAATCAGCAGTTAATGGCTCATGCACTTTTGCTGTCTCTTATCCATTAAACTGAGAATGATGAAATAATATTGTGCAAAAAAAATTAAAAACACAAGGCTTCCTTACATTTTGATGTATTAAAAACACACAGTAATTGCTAACTTCGCAGTTTTAACACCTCATGATTAAGGTTGCTAAGATACAAAATTTACATGGCTTAAAGACCTCTACAGGTTTAGATTTTACACATTATTATCCACAATGATTACGATCATATCTGGTACCAACCGCAAAAATAGCAATTCCTTAAAAGTTGCTACGTATTATCAAAAGCAATTAGACCTAAAAGGCCTGGGCTCCGAAGTACTTTCCTTAGAGGAATTGCCACACGATTTTATTTCGAGCGATCTTTATGGAGCAAGAAGCGAAACATTCCAAGGCATTCAAGACCGAATTACCCTAACAACGAAGTTCATTTTTATTATTCCAGAATACAATGGAAGTTTTCCAGGCGTTCTTAAAACCTTTATTGATGGCTGTCTGTTTCCGGATAGCTTTATGGGGAAAAAAGCTGCCTTAGTCGGGATTAGCTCTGGGAAATACGGAAATATACGCGGTGTGGAACATTTCACAGGGGTATGCCATTACCTTAATTTACATACCTTACCTTTACGTATCCATATTCCCTATATTAGGCAGGAGCTCGACGAAACGTTCAATTTCTACAAAGAGGACACCTTGCATTTCACCAATCAGCAATTGGAGGAATTTATTCGGTTTTGATGTAGCGGATAGGCTGGCAATGCACAACTCGTAACACACAACGCTTAAGAGGCCACAATTACCTTAATTCCCCGTTTTTCCAATTGCTTAATTAACAACGGTGGTGCGTCGGTATCGGTAATGATATACTGCACATCACCTATATCGCAAATTTTACCGATACCTCTTTTCCCGAATTTAGTACTATCGGCCAAGACGGCTACATTTTGTGCTGATTTTATCATCTTCTGATTTAGTCCCGCTTCGGCTAAGTTACTGATGGAAAATCCGAAATCAACATCAATACCATCAACCCCTAAAAAAAGCAAACCACAGGATATATTGTCCAAGATATATTCGGCATGAACCCCAGCCACAGAAGAAGAATTGGGTCTTACCAGACCACCCAATTGCAATACCTCGATATTACTTTTGCCACTTAATTCTAAGGCAACCTTAATTGCCGGTGTAATAACGGTAAGGGTATTCGTTGGCTGCAACAAGCGAGCTAATTCAAACACCGTTGTACCGGAGCCGATCATGATGGAATCATTTTCTTTAATCAATTCCAATGCAGCTTTGGCAATTTTTTGTTTTTTTTCTGGATTGATCAACGCTTTTTCCACAATAGGGCGATCATTGGCATAAGGATTGGTCAGCGATGCGCCACCCCGTGTACAAAAAAGCAAATTTTTATCTTCTAGAAACTTTAAATCTTTCCGAATAGTAACGCCAGAAACTTTTGTCATTTCTATAAGTTCTGGGATGGTTGCGCTACCATTCGCTTTAATCAATTTGATGATCGATTCATGTCGTTTCGTAATGTTCCTCATAATCACTATTTATGTTACAATACTAGGCAATATTTCTGAAATATCCATCACGACCTAATCTGTATTTACTTTTATTTCATTTTGTTTTATTTTTTGTAAAATTTTATTTTATTTTGTTAAACAAAATTAAACTAGTGTTATTTCTATTAGAAAAAACATGCCCTATACTAACCAAAAAAACAGAACCAACACCCTAGCAACAGGGTGAAAAATCAACATAGTAATGAATTTAAAGCAAATGATGAAGAAATTATCGGCGTTTTAAACACAAGCGTTCCCAAATTTCAGTTAGACCAGCCAGGACATTAACCATCCATTTTAAACTAAAATAAACAACGCTCAACCAAATAAGAAGCTATAACATGAAATCATGAAAAGAAAGATTTATGGAACCTTTTTTCTTGATCAGAACACTTATCCATATGTTAAAAGTCTATCGCCGGTAAAAAGGTGCCTGGCAACCATAATTAACTATTAAAAAACATACAAACCTGTATAAACCACCCATTTATTAACTAACCAAAAAAGTCTAAATACATTTTTTTGATAACGTACGCTTAACCGGTTCTTAAAATCAAAGACGTTTTTTTGAAAACAATTTGCAACAAGTGTAAATAAAATAAAACAACAAATTAAAACCAGTAAAATGAAAAGAAAGATTTATCTCTTACTACTAAGTTTATGCTGTTTAACCTTCCTATCGGCGCAGCAACGCGTTTGGGCAGGTGCACGTATGAACGAGTGTAGCATCCCTGGGGCAAATGGAGATCCCTCACCCCAAGAACAAAAACAAACCTTAGGACACCTCCGTGGTAACGTTACAGATGAACAAGGAAAAGCAATAGCCGGTGCTAACATTCGCATTGTAGAACTGAACAAAAGTACTAGTTCCGATAATGAGGGTCTTTTTTCCATAGATCTACCAGCGGGAACGTATACCTTATATGTTACATCCATTGCTTATCAAGAATATCGGCAAACGCAAGTAACGATATCGGCCAACAAAACGCTTACTTTAAATTTTACTCTACAAGAAAGGATCGACGCATTAGATGAGGTTGTCGTTGTCGGTTACGGCGAACAGAAAAAAGTAAATCTAACGGGTTCCGTATCCTCCGTGAGCAGTGAACAACTGGAGAAACGCCCCCTTATATCGACTTCCAACGCCTTACAAGGTGTCGCTCCGGGTGTAACCGTAACATCGCAAAGTGGGGCTCCAGGTGGTGATGGTGGACAAATACGCATTAGAGGGATCAATTCTTTTAACGGATCCGATAGCGGTCCGCTTGTGCTCATTGACGGGATCGCCGGCACCTTAGACCAGATCGATGTCAACTTAATCGAATCCATCTCGGTATTAAAAGATGCGGCATCATCAGCCATTTATGGCTCACGCGCTGCCAACGGTGTCATTTTGATCACAACCAAACGGGCAGCGGAAGGCAAATTTACCGTTAACTACAAGGGTTATGTGGGCAAGCAGGATGCTACACGCATTCCGGAAGTGACAGACGGACTTACCTTCATGAATGTTTTTAATGAAGCAAATAGAAATGATGGTGGGGGCGACTTATACAGTGAGGCGAACATTGCTGATTTTAAAGCACAGTATGCCGCCGACCCGAACAACTTCGACTGGCAAAAAGCGATTCTTGATGGATCAGGACTTACACACAATCATTTTGTATCCCTAATGGCTAATACAGGTAAAATAAGTGTTATGCCTTCTGTTAGTTATGCCGATCAGCAAGGGATTATTAAAAACACCGGGTACAAGCGTTACAACATACGTAATAACATGGACATTCGTCCAAATGATAAAGTAGCTTTAAAATTCGACTTGGCGCTTACCAATAGCAACCGCTTACAGATTGCAAATGAAGGTACTGTCTGGAATTATTTAGGTCGGATGCCTACCAATATTCCCATTAGACGTAACGGGCTCTGGTCGGAAGGCTGGGTAGGCAACAATCCTGTCGCATTTATTGAAGAAGGTGGTGATCGGACAGCAAACAACCTTGAGCTCCAAGGAAACCTTAACCTCAATTACAAACCTGTTGACTGGCTTTCGCTAACCGGTATCCTGGCACCGAGGTACCGCACCAGAAACAATCATGTGTTTACAAAGAGTGTCATGACCTATAACGATGATGGTACGGAAGCCGGAGCGGCCAATACCTTTACGGATCTAACCGAATCAGCCTATCGCTATTTCTATGGCAACTATCAATTTTTGGCTGCTACCCACAACACATGGAAAGCACATACTTTTCAGTTTATGTTGGGTACCTCGCGTGAAACCTATGACGAAAAATACCTGATGGGTTATCGACGTGATTTTGCGTATGACGACTATGAACAACTGGTTGTTGGAGCAGACAATGAAACAAAAGACAACAATGGTACGCAAGACCAATGGCTATTGGTTTCTACATTTGGCCGGTTTAACTATAACTATAAAGATCGTTACCTCTTTGAAGCAAATTTCCGTTACGACGGTACTTCACGCTTTATCAATAAAAATCGCTGGGCATTCTTTCCATCCTTCTCGGCAGGTTGGCGCATATCCGAAGAGGCCTTCATGGCCAATGCCAAAAATGCCATCAATCAATTAAAATTACGGACCTCTTGGGGTAAATTGGGTAACCAGAATATTGGTACTTCCTATTACCCTTTTACCGAAACATTAGCATTAGGCAGTATCTCGATGGATAACAAAATCTATCCCTTGGTAACGCTTAACACGCTGGCAAATCCTGATCTGCGATGGGAAGCAACCACCATGACAGGCGTGGGCTTGGATGCCGTTTTATACCATCATTTTTCCCTGACGGCCGATTGGTATCGGAAAAACACCGATGGGATTTTGCTTACCCTAAACATTCCACAGCTTATCGGACTAAACGCTCCCTATCAGAATGCAGCCAAAGTGCGCAATACGGGTTGGGAAATCAGCACCCGCTATGATAACCAATGGAATGATTTTAAACTGGGTATCGGTTTAAACCTATCCGATGTCAAAAACGAAATTACCGACATGAAGGGCCAAACATCGGGCGACTTGTTACGCCAACAAGAAGGGTCGGCCATTAATTCTATTTACGGCTATATAGCCGACGGGTTATACCAATCGCAGGAAGAAATTGATGCAGGCCCCACACAGTTCGGCACTTTACATCCAGGCGATATCCGATACAGAGACATTGCAGGTGCTTTCGATAGTAATGGAAACCCCATTCCCGACGGCAAAATCACCAATGACGATAAAACCATTATTGGAAGCACCGTTCCACGTTATACCTATGGCCTGAACCTCGATCTGGGTTGGAAAGGTCTTCGGTTCAGCGCTTTCCTCCAAGGGCTAGGTAAAGCCGATGGCTACCTGAATTCCCACTATGTCATACCAACCGCCAACTCGAGTGCCATCAAAACATGGCAACTAGATTACTGGACGGAAGAGAACAGGGATGCGGCCTTTCCACGCCTATCAATCACCTCCACCAATAACACGCAGAATTCCTCTTTCTGGATGAAAAGCGCAGCTTATATGCGATTAAAAAACATACAAATTGGTTATGTATTGCCCAAAAATCTACTCAAAAAAATAGGAATAAGCGATTTGTTTGTGTACTTGAACGGTCAAAACCTATTCACCTTCACTGATTTCTGGCAAGGCTACGACCCTGAAGTAGGTTATGATGCAAGTGCAACAGACGGTGTATCACTAGGCGGAGCAGCTTATTACCCGCAAGTCAAAATTTATTCATTAGGTATTGATCTTAAATTTTAAAGAAAATGATTCAGTTAAAGAAAATAAGACTAGGATTAGCTCTTTTGGGGACACTGCTCGTTGCAGGGTGTGAGCTAGACAAATTTCCACTAAACGGGCCCGAAGCAGGTGCCTTCCCTCAAACAGAAGACGAAGCAACCATGGGATTATTAGGTGCTTATAAAGGGCTGACGCTATTAGACGCCGCCAGCACACCTATTTTACATGTGATGGATAATATTACCGATATTGGTTATGCTCGTCCGGGGAACAATTACACCTCTCCTATAACCAGTTCATTGACAACAGACAACGCTTTAGCCACCAAGCCATGGGGCGTACATTATAAAACTATTGCCCGTTGCCACACGGTATTGGATAAGCTGGAAGACATCAAAGCAACCATGCCAGAAGCAGCCTATAATCAACTGGATGCCGAATTACGGGTTATTCGTGCTTACTGCTATTCGCAATTGATCGAACTCTATGGCGATGTTCCACTCGTATTGCACACACTCGGTCTACATGATAGTGATGTACCCCGCACTCCTAAAGCGGAAATACAACAGTGGATCATTGATGAAATGACAGCAGTAGCCGATAATTTGCCCGTTTCACAGCCGCAATACGGTAATGTACGCGTTGGAAGCGTAGTAGCCTATATGCTCAAGGCACGCGTGGCGCTATACAGTGAGCAATACGAGGTGGCTGCAGAAGCTGCTGCAAAAGCGATCGAGTTGTCACAGGGTGTCTTCGATCTAACGCCTTTTGATGCAACAATGGCCTATGCCAACCAAACGCATGAAGCTGGCGAACCATCAAGCGCCAATATTTTTGGTTATGATGGCTATGCCAACAGCAAAGAATGGATCTGGATTGCGGAATACAACCAAAACATCAGCGGAAACACGCATAACCAGGGATATTATATGGCCTCCCGTTTAGGCAAAGGTGTTTGCTACTGGGGACCGACACAAAACTTCATTGATTCTTTCCAAGCTATTGACGGACTGCCTATAGACCAGTCTCCTTTATACGATGTCAGCAATCCCTTCGCCAATCGTGATCCTCGACTTGATCTCTACTGCGCTCGCCCGCACGCCCGTTTAATGGGAATACAATTCGAACCCAACACCAGCTTTGGTAAAGTCAACAACTACTGGCCTATCATTAAAGGTGAAAGCGATAAGCCTGCGCAGGTGGCCAATGCCGACGCCACCAATGCCTATCGCTCTTTCAGCGGTTACCTGTGGCGTAAGCATACCGATCTTAAGGATTACGATCTCAATTCCGTTAATGGCGTATCCGACCTCGACGTTGGTATTTTCCGTTATGCCGAATTGCTACTTATCTACGCCGAGGCAAAAATTGAAGCGGGAGATATGGATGCTTCGGTGTATGACGTCATTAATAAAATCCGTAATCGTGCTGGTATGCCTAATCTTAAGCCTAGTCTATCACAGTCCGAGTTGCGCACAGCCCTACGCTATGAACGTAAAGTGGAGTTATGCAACGATGGTTTACGCTGGTACGATTTACGCCGCTGGAATATTGCTCCTCAAGTTATGAATGGCTATCTGTATTTAAACCGGGCAGCTAATCCATGGACGAAAAACGTATTGGTGCGGATTGACGAAAATTACTCACCCATCTACGATCAAAGCGAAGCCACCAAGTATTTCGGCACACAAGAAGTCGTTTATAAAGAAAATAAGGACGAATTATGGCCCGTACCTCAAGCAGAACGTGATGCCAATAAAAATTTAACCCAAAATCCGGGATATTAATAACAATCAAGAGTGTCTAAAAATAAACTTTAGACACTTGATAAAACATTCACAACCATTAAACAAATCTCCTATGAAATTCTTTAAGCCTATTCTAGGATTACTTTTGATCATCCTATGTTCGAACCACAAAGCGTTTTCACAAAGTAATTATCAAAAACCCAAATTGGACCATAAAGATTCCTGGTCGCTCGTAATGATCCCCGACATACAGAATTATGTAAAATGGAATAGAAATCAACCTATTTTGGATCTCATGATGGCCTGGATTGAAGACCATATCGATACATTACATGTTAAAATGGTGGTATGCACCGGTGATCTGGTTGAACATAACGATATCATCAACAGAGGAAATGACGGCGATCAATCGGCACAACACCAATGGGAAGCTGCTGCTCGTGCCTTTTCCAAGTTAGATGGTAAAGTACCCTACATTACAGCAGCTGGAAATCATGATTATAGTATTGACCGGGAGGGACATCGGACATCGCGTTTTAATGAATTTTTTAAAATCGACAAGAATTGGATGAACCAAAAGGTCATTGTCCAGAACCATTACAATGAAGCTGGCGAACCTTCTCTGGATAATTCGGCGTATGAGCTCCGATCACTGAATGGAAGAGATTACTTATTCATTACAACCGAGTTTGCCCCTAGAGATACGGTCGTAACATGGGCTAAAAAAATTGCCGACATGGAGCAGTATAAGCATCACCGCATTGTACTGCTAACTCATGCCTATTTGAATGCCAAAGACGAACGGACTACAGGTGAACAAAAATGGTTTATCTATGAGCCTTATGTGATTAATAATAGTTACCAAAAGTCTGCCCGTATCACGCTGCCCTATGCCAATAATGGACAACAGCTGTGGGAAAAATTGGTACAGCCAGCAGCTAACATTGAATTAGTTTTATGTGGCCATATCTCAGGGGAAGGTTACCGCACCGATAAGAACGCTGTCGGAAAATCTGTTCATCAACTGCTGTTTGACGCGCAGTCTGTGGGCGGCGGCCACAGGGATGGAAATGGAGGAGATGGCTGGCTTAGGATATTGGAATTCTATCCAGATAATAAGACTGTAAAAGTGAAAACCTTCTCTCCCTTCTTCGCCGCATCACCTACTACGCAAGCTTTCGCCTGGAAAAAAGATGCACGGAATGAATTTACATTTGAATTTGATAAATAGATGTTAGATATGAGATGTTACGTGTGAGACATAGCGGTACTAAATTTAATACGATATTTATTTTTGTTAAATTTTATTTATTTTTATTTTTGTTTGTTTTATTTTGTTACATTTATCTCCATATAAGCCATTAATGAAACAATAAAGCAAAAAGTAACTAACGGAGAGCTTCACCATTAAAACGCCATTAGAAAAATGAAATCAATATCTTTTAGTGTATCTGTATTTATTTCCAATGGATGCGATAGTAGCCTAACAAAAAGCCTGTTGCTTGGAGAGAAAGCATTGAATATAAGTTAATTAATGCATAAGAAACCAAACAAAATCCAAGCTAACGAAGAAGAATACATGGGATTATCACTAAAACCGGAAAAAAGAAGGTGGTTTATCATTTTGATATTGTTTGCTGCCATTGTGTTCAATTACATCGATAGGCAATTATTATCCATACTAAAGCCAACGATCAAAGAAGAGTTTCAGATTGGTGATGACGGTTATGCTTTTATACTTAATATTTTTACGGTATGTTATGCGTTGATGTATCCACTTACTGGTTGGCTCACTGATCGCTTCGGTGCACGAAAGCTCATGTTCCTTGGTGTAGTCACTTGGTCTATCGCCTGCATTGGCGGTGGTATCTCTAAAACCATCGGACACTTTAGATTTTTCAGGGGCATGCTAGGTATGGCCGAACCCACTGTTTTCCCTTCCCAATTACGGGTAATAACCGTATGGTTTCCTGGAAAATTACGCGCTACTGCCAATAGTCTTTGTGTAGCAGGAAGCTCTATTGGTGCGATCATCGCTCCTCCATTTGTGGTATGGCTAACCGTGGCTTATAGTTGGCATATGGCTTTTATTGTTTCTGGAGCAATTGGCCTCGTCATTGCCGCATTGTGGTGGTTTATCTATCGGGATCCGCCAGCCATCATTGCGCAAGAGGCTGCAGCGTCTGCCGAGTCCTCCTTAACCGAAAGCTTTAAGTGGAAGGAACTTTGGTCTACCCAAAGTCTTTGGGGGATTCTAATAATTCGTTTTGTTAGCGACCCCGTTTGGTATTTTTGTTTATTCTGGCTACCGGGATACCTTCAAGAACAGTCAGGCCTATCCCTTACCCAATTGGGGCTAGTCGGTTGGATACCTTTTTTAGCGGCCGACTTAGGAGGAGTAGGTACTTCAGCATGGTCTGATGGGCTCGTAAGGCGCGGTTATAACCCCCTATATTCCAGAAAATTGATGCTCAGCATGGTGGCCATATTTGCGCCTTTATGTGCCTTAACACCCTATTTACCTAATGTTGCTGTAACACTTGTGATCTTTAGCTTGGTTGCAGCTGTATGCATTAGTTGGTTATTCACCATCAGTGTGGTCATAGCCGAAACCTTTCCGGTGAATAATGTAGCCAGTGTATTGGGGATTGCTGGTGGCTTCGGAGCAGTTGGGGCGATTATTTTCAATTATTTCGTCGGACAATACATTGGAACAATTGGAACAGAAAAAGTATTTCTGGCCATGGCTTTTTTACATCCAATTGCCGTATTGATTTTATGGACAATGATTCGGCCAGAAAAACCTAAACGAAACGTGGATAAAATGGTATTAAAACATTAATGATTAAAGATATGCAACCATCATGATTTATTCATTCCCCTGAAAACAAAACAAAAATGAAAAATCTGATAGCTTCATCACCATTGAAAAAAATTTATACAGATGAAAATAAAAAATAATCAAATTTTAGAGCCTGAAAAAACACTTCCCATTCGCATGGAGGCAGATATTTTAGTAGTTGGTGGCGGTCCGTCTGGAATTATTGCGGCACAAGCCGCTGCTGAAGACGGATTAAAGGTAGCGCTCATCGATAGCCGTAGCTTTCTGGGCGGGAATATGACGATCGGCCTTCCGATATTGGGTTTTTTAGGGCAAAAGGGTAATCAGATTATTAAAGGTCTGCCTCAGCAATTTATCGATCGGCTGGCTGCCAAGGGTGGAGCGAGCGAACATCGCCCTTGCCCGCTTCACATGAGCATCACGCTAGTGGAACCTGAAGCCGTAAAAAATGCTGCATTCGAGATCTTGCAAGAAAGCAATGTCGAGGTATTATTATATACCTTCTTTTCGGATGTAATTTTGGATGGCAATGCGCTCAAAGGCGTAATCGTAGAAAGCAAAGCCGGCCGGGAAGCTATCTTGGCCAAAACAATCATTGACTGTAGTGGCGATGCCGATGTAGCCTATCGCGCAGGTGTTCCCTGCGAACAAGGTAACGAAGTTGGCGGCACACAACCTCCTACACTTATGTTCTGCCTTGGTAATGTGGATACCGAAAAATTAAGAACGAGCATAGCGGAAGAACCGAGAACGTATTTAACCGACTTTATCCCTGCGGAGTACTTTGGTCAAAACAATCAGTTCATCGTAGTAGGTCTCAGAAGCTTGATGCAAAAAGCCCGTCAGGAAGGATTCAGTTTGCCCGTTGAGCGAACCATTCTGATTACAGGATTAAGAAAAGGCGAAGTGTGGGTCAATATGACGCGCATAAACGGTGTAGATGGTACAAACCCCAGTAGTTTATCTTATGGGGAAATGGAGGGTCGCAAACAAATCACAGATATTCAGGAATACCTCATTCAATATGTTCCAGGATTTGAAAAGGCCTATTTTGTAAAAATGGCTCCCTTTCTAGGCATTAGAGAAACACGAAGAATTATCGGACAATATGTAATGACCAAGGAAGACATTTTAGCTTGCAGGTATTTTGAAGACGCCATTGCCGTAGCAAGTTATCCGCTCGACATACACCATCCGGAAGGTGGGGATTGCACCCTGCAATGGTGTGGCGACTGTTATGATATTCCCTACCGTTCACTTATTCCCCAAAAAATCAATAATCTCCTCGTAGCGGGACGTAGCATTTCCACAACGCATGAAGCCATGTCGGCTATACGGGTGATGGCTCCCTGTATGGCTATGGGTGAAGCGGCAGGAAGAGCAGCAAAAATAGCCATACGAAATGGCCTTACTCCCGCTACGCTTGATGTGCACCAATTACAGGAAGAATTATTAGCAAAAGGAGCTTTCCTCCGACTGGAACGATCGACTTCTTTAGCTTAAAGATAAACGATATGGCAACAACGAATAGCACGACGAGACGCAAATTTATTTACAGTATGGGGATAGCAGCAGCTCCCTTGCTGATGCAGTCGTTTAAGCCCTTCTCCTCCCGAAAACATGCTGACCCTAATATTCACCATATTTTGACCTGCAATATACGGGTGGCACTTCCTGAAGATGACGAGAAAGGTGTTGGATGGAATTCCCGAAGAGCGATTTGCATAGACATTATCCGAGCGCACCATCCCGACATTATCGGTTTTCAGGAAGTTATAAAACCGCAAATGGATGATTTAAAGAAGGCCTTTCCCGATTTTATAGCTTTTGGTTTTGAAGGACCGGAGATGGATGCACATCCTGTGGGTTATCACGGTATTGCAAAAAATCCCATTTTATTTTCCAAAGAACGCTATGAAATGCTAGCAGCAGGCGAATACTGGCTTTCTGACACACCATTACAAGCGGGAAGTATTTCCTGGAATTCAGCTCGTGCACGCCACGCCAATTGGGTGCGTCTGCGCGACAAAAAATCTGGAAAAGATTTTCGATTGATCAACCTGCATTTAGACCATATCAGCCAGGATGCCCGTGAAAACCAAATCAAGGTTGTTATGAATGAATCAAATCAATATGCTCCAGATTATCCGCAAGTACTAACAGGCGATTTTAATTCCAGTGCGGCAAATGCGGTATACGGCATTATAAAAGAAAATCATTGGCAAGATTCTTATACCGTACTTCACGGCGATGCAGAACCCGGTTATACGGTACACCTATTTCAAGGAGCGCATTATGCTAAGAAAGAAAAGGGGAAAAAGATTGATTTTATCTTTTATCGCGGAAATATTCAAACAACGGCGGCTACAATTATTAAAGATAACAAAAATGGTCGTTATCCAAGCGATCACTATTTTGTATCAGCAGCACTCGTTATATAAAGACACCAAAAATCCTAAATTAACATGATAAAAACTCAAAATAGTTCACCTTTCGCCAATAAAATTGGATTACCGGCAAGCTTAAGCTGGGGATATCTTGGCATATTGATTTTCATGATGGGTGACGGCGTAGAACAAGGCTGGTTAAGTCCTTATCTGCTATCCAACGGCATGAGCATCGAACAATCAGCCGCCTTATTCACTGTTTATGGTATTACCATTGCCATTTCTTCCTGGTTTTCTGGTGTATTAGCCGAAACGTATGGCCCACGCAAAGCCATGTTTACAGGTTTATTACTCTATATTATAGGCACCATTGGCTTCGTCGGATTTGGTATGTCCCATCTCAACTACCCGATCATGTTGATCACCTATGCTTTACGGGGTTTTGGTTATCCGCTATTTGCTTATTCCTTTTTGGTTTGGATCACTTACCGAACACCGCAGCATATGCTTGGACGGGCAGTTGGCTGGTTTTGGTTTGTATTTACAGGTGGCTTAAATGTTTTGGGAGCATATTATTCCAGTTGGGCTATTGAACGCCTAGGTTATCAAGATACGCTATGGAGTTCCTTATTCTGGGTTTCTTTAGGTGCTCTCTTCGCACTTTTACTCAATAAAGATCGTTTTGAACAGCAAGCTAATCTAGCTACTGACTCCAAAACGGCAGAACTATTGAAGGGCCTAACGATTATCAAAGAAGAGCCAAAAGTTCTCCTAGGTGGGATTGTACGGATCATTAATACCACCGCACAGTTTGCATTTCCGGTATTTCTACCCATCTACATGGCACAGTTTGATATTTCTACCAAAGAGTGGCTTCAAATCTGGGGAACTATCTTCACAGCCAATATTCTTTTCAATTTACTCTTTGGTTTCATCGGTGATCGCCTAGGTTGGCGAACAACCATTATTTGGTTCGGCGGAGTAGGCTGTGGCATAACTACACTCCTATTTTTTTACAGCCCTAATTGGTTTGGGGGAGATTATTGGACAGTGATGCTAAGCGGCACCCTTTGGGGAGCATTACTGGCCGGTTATGTGCCCCTTTCGGCCTTAGTACCATCGCTTGTAAAAAAAGATAAGGGCGCTGCCATGGCCATCTTGAATTTAGGGGCCGGATTACCAGTATTTATCGGTCCGGCACTAGTTGGTCTATTTATCGGACTCATTGGCGATGAAGGTGTAATATGGGTCTTAGCGATATTATATTTTATCAGTGCATTGCTAACGAGCTTTATTACTTTACCAAAAGAAAGCGAATCAAGTGATAAGTTGTAAGTTTTACGTATGACAGCATACGCTTTCACAGCTAGCGGCATAGCGGTTAAGGGACTTATAACGCCTGCCTGCGGTAGGCAGGCACTACTGCTTATGACTTAAAACTATTACCTACTAGCTCCAACAATCAAAGGAATAACAAATAACGAATAACGAACAACAATATATGAAAATTTTAATTACAGCACCTTATTATGAAAAAGCGCAGCACGAATTAGCGGCCCTTTTCGGAGAGGTTATTTATCGGGAATGGAAAACAAAAGGAAGTGCTTATACCGAAGCAGAACTCTTAAAATTATTACAAGAGATTCAACCAGATGCTTATATTACTGAACATGATGAGGTTACCGAAAAAGTAATCAATAGCTATCCACAACTGAAGTTTATAGGCGTTTGTCGAGGCACGCCGTCTAACGTTGCCGTAAATGCGGCTACGCAGCTCGGTATTCCGGTGTTTAATACCCCTGCCCGAAATGCACAAGCCGTTGCCGAAATGTTTGTGGCCAATCTCATTACCTTTATGCGCAATACCCTTGCCGGTATGAAATGGTTAGCCGATGAGAAATGGGAAGCTGGTGCACATACCTCTTATCTGCAATTTAAAGGAAATGAGGTAGCCGGTAAAAAAATCGGTATGGTTGGATTTGGTGCAGTAGGCCAAACGACCGCTAAGTTATTGGAACATTTTCCGGCAACTATTTTTTATTACGATCCTTATTTTACCTCAGAAAACCCTAATTTCATCAAGGTTTCGTTAGAAGAGCTTTTTAGCACCTGTGATGTAGTGGCTATTCATCTTCCTGTTACCGAACAAACGAAAGGTATGATCGACAAAACGTATTTATCGCTAATGAAACCAGATGCTATTTTTGTAAATACTTCGCGAGCGGTAGTCGTTAATCGCCTGGATTTACTTGTTGCCTTAGAGGAAAAGAAAATAAAGGGGGCTATTTTAGATGTCTTTGATCAGGAACCACCAGATGCGATCGATTACCAAATCATTCATCACGAAAATGTATTGGCTACCCCACATATTGCAGGAGCCACTCATGAAGTGGAAGATCATCATGCCGATATTATGAATGCAAGCTTAAAAAGTTTCTTCAAAGACGGAAAAAAAGCGATTAAACAATTGGTCAATAAAGAAATCCTTGAAACGAATTTATCTTAAATAAGTCATGAGTCAGCAAGAAAAAGAAGCCTATCTCATCGTTGATATTGGTACAGGAAATGCACGTGTAGCAGCTGTTTTACCTGATGGCACCATTTTAAGTCTAAAAAGACAGAATGTGCTTTATGAAACCGATCATGATTATCCCGATGCGCTGTCATTTGATCCGGAAAAACTTTGGAAACAGATTCTCGAAATGAGTCGTGAGGTACTCTTGGCTGTCGATAAATCTATTAAAATTGCAGCCATTACCGCCACTAGTCAACGAGAAGGGATTGTCGTAATAGATGCAGCAGGTAAAGCACTCATCGGCATGTCTAACCATGATAATCGGGGAAGGGAATGGGAACATTTGATTCAAGACAAATCAGCGATGTATCAAGTAGTTGGTCGCTATCCCACGGCGCTATTTTCGGCATTAAAACTGGTCGGGTTTCGGGAACGAAAACAGCATCTTTGGCCCTCAGCACACCGCTTTACAAGCATCAGCGATTGGATAACCTTTAAATTTTCCGATCAATTCGTCTACGAACACTCCCAAGCATCCGAAACCTTATTGTATGATGTACAAAAGGGTACATGGAATCCAGCATACTGTGCCTTATTTGGCTTATCGCCCAACTTGTTGCCCCCATTAAAAACCGCTGGCACTGTATTAGGCCCTGTCCTGCCAGCGTTAGCCGAAAAGTTGGCCATCAGTCCAAAGGCACTGGTTATCACCGGTGGTTCAGACACCCAGGTTGCTATTAAAAGCGTAGCACCGACGCTAGAAGACGTTATTATCGTCTCTGGAACAACAACCCCCGTTATACAAGTGGTTGATCAGTATTTACTCGATGAACACGAACGTACATGGACCGGTAGACATGTCGACAAAAATGCTTTTGTACTCGAGGCCAATGCCGGAGTAACAGGTTTAAACTATCAGCGCCTAAAGGAAATCTTCTATCCAAAGGAAAGCTATGATACTATTGAGGAAGAACTGAATACGGTTCCTCATCAGCAGTGTATTGCTTCTTTAGGCTCTTTGGTAGCGAATGAAAAATCACCTTTAACCAAAGGCGGTTTTATATTCAATGCTCCTGTTTCCCATCAGCTCACCCGCGGTGATTTTGTATGGGCGATTCTTTGGGATATTGCCTGTAGCATTTATGAAAACTATAAAACACTATGTGCAGTTGCTCCACACCACAAAAACTACCTGTTGGCCTGCGGTGGCGGCGTGCAAAGCCGTGCTTTAAGGCAATTTTTAGCCAATCTTTTAGATAAAAAAATCATTATTCGAGATACATACCGACAATCATCGGTCATCGGTGCCGCCTTTATTTGTAACGATGCATTAGGTAAAACTACTCCTATTCCCCATACTTTAGAGACGACTGTTCCGAAAGACCGCAGTCACTACCTTAAACTGTATCAAGAATGGCAAACTGTAAGACAAACCTTTAAACAAGTATCATGAATACATACGTTATTGGCATCGATGTAGGTACACAAGGCGTTCGGGTAGCACTCATTCAGGCAAATGGTACAGTAGCGGCCAGTGCCTCCCGAACCTTTCCATTGACGGCCAAATCCAGGGAAGAGCAATCACCCCTTATTTGGTGGGATCATACCTTGCTGGCGCTTCAAGAAATTAGAAAAAAGACAAAAAATACCATAAAAGCAACGGAAATCAAAGCTATTGCCACAACGTCTACATCCGGAACGGTAATTCCTATTGACCGATCAAACGAACCTCTTCATCATGCGTTGATGTATAGTGACAAGCGTTCCGTAGAAGAAGGAACCTATTGCCGCATGTTGGCTAAACAGTATCAACCCAAAGGTTTCACCGCATTTAGTGCTTCCTGCGGATTACCGAAGATCTTGTGGTTTACCAAACACTTTCCTGAAAAATCAGCTGCTGTTCACCGTTGGATTCACGCAGCAGATTTTATCACCGGCAGGCTTAGTGGTCAATATCACATAACTGATTATACCAATGCACTCAAAACAGGCTATGATGTAAGCCACCATCAATGGCCAACTTATGTAACCGAACAACTCGTACCTGTACATTGGTTACAGAAGGTCGTACCTTCAGGAACAGTCATCGGCACCCTACAGCCCACCCTGGCACAGCAACTCGACCTACCAAATTTAGCAGTTGTTGTTGGCTTAACCGATGGATGCGCATCGCAAATGGCTTCTGGAGCAATCTGCCCGGGCGATTGGAATACCACCATAGGTACGACCATGGTCATTAAGGGGGTAACCAAAACACCTATCATCGATCCAACAGATAGTATCTATTCGCATCGACACCCTGAAGGTTTCTGGATGCCGGGTGGTGCCAGTAATACGGGCGCCGACTGGGTAAGCACCGATTTTAATGCATCAGACTTGGCTGCCTTAAATCAGCAAGCCGAGCGATTAATACCATCACCTTATCTTGCCTGGCCACTTAAACAACAAGGAGAACGCTTCCCATTTGTATCGCCCCAGGCCCGTGGATTTGCTCCCGAAAAGCTTTCCAAGGAAGCCCTTTATACAGCGAATATGGAAGGAGTTGCTTATATTGAACGTTACGCTTACGAAATCATCGAAAAATTAGCGGGAGAGCCGGTAAATGCCGTATTTACCGCTGGTGGTGGAAGCAATAGCGACGCTTGGTTACGCATCCGTAGTAGCGTGCTCAATAAGCCTATTTACAAATGCCGGGAATCTTCAGGTGTTTTGGGCGCAGCAATTTGTGCCGCTTCTAAAACTATTTTCAATTCGGTTACTGAGGCGGTTGAACAGATGACCCATCGAGAAAAGGAAATTTACCCCGAAGCAACCTTAATCGATACGTATGAAGAAAATTATCGTCAATTTATTCAACTGTTAATCAACAAACAATACCTTGCAATATGATGACTGTATATCTTTTACGCCATGGCGAAACGCCCTATAATGCTGATGGAAACCGCTATTGCGGAACGACAGATGTCGCACTGACCGAAAAAGGCATTGCACAAGCAAAAGCAATCGGACAGCGCTTACAGCCTATATCTTTTGATGCTATATATGCTTCACCCCTACAAAGAGCATACAATACCGCTGCGCTCGCTTGTCATGAACACTTACCCGTAACCAAAGACGAGCGACTAACGGAGCTGGATTTTGGCACTTGGGAAGGAAAGACCCGTGAGGAATTTATAGCCGAAAACCCTAGCTTGTGGGAGCAATGGGATAGTGCTCCGGAAAAATACCGTGCGGGGGGTACCGGTAATACAGCAGCCGAAATTGTAAGTCGCGTTGATGAATTTTTTATGGAAAAAGTACAACAATATAGTCAGGGCACCTTATTGGTAGTAGCACATAATACGGTAAACCGATTGTATTTAGCCTATAAATTAGGTATGCCTCTGCGGAATTATCGGCGAATTGTTCAAGAAAATTCGGCCATCACCTCGTTTACACTTAGTAGTCAAGGAGAACTTACGCTCCATCAACTGAATGCACGTTAACATGGTTATACGCTCATACCAGATCCCTTATAACTTTCTATCGCTTATAACGTAACTTAAAACTAACAACGCACAACTATAAAGACGCTCGCTTAAATAGATAAAAGGGTACCTCGATATGGCTTTTCGAATTTTCCAGAATTAGATTTGCCGCAGTAGTGCCCATTTTTTCAAAATCCGTTGAAATGGTGGTAATGCCATCCAAAATAAAGCGCTTTACGCGGGTTTCATTATACGATATGACACCTACCTGAGTGCCTATCTTGAGCTTCATGGAAATAATTCGATCCAGTAGGATAACCAGATCATCTTCCATCAAATTAATGTACACCTCACCTTCTTTGATGGGTTCCTTTGCAATATCACTAACCAACAAATGATCAAAGGCATATTGTTGACAAAAGCGATAAAAACCTTTAATAATTTCTCTCGGAAAGTAACTTTTATCCGGAAAAATCAACTTTAAGGTATGGTATTTTGCCAACTCTTCTCGCGCTTCTTCTAAGGCATGGTAAATATCGCCTTCAAAATTTTCATATACCGCAGCATAATCCCCCCCTACACCTGGTACCTTTTTATCCAAAAGCACCAGTTTTTCCTTCGGAAGCTGATTAATGACCTCCGCTGCTTTTTCCCGTTCTTCCACAAAATGCGGAATGATGACATAATGCGTATACTCCTGTTTCTGATTTTGGATAAGCTTTTTAAACAGGTTAAAATCGTTGTTATAAATGTAAAAATCAACCGCTGCATCAGTGCCCAAGGTCTTTATAAAAGCATCATATACAATTTTCTTGTGCGCGCTCAATTTATTAAATAGCAGCATGATGCTTCTTTTTTGCCGAAAGTCTGTACGGCTGACATAATAACCTTTACCGGGTACTGAATCAATTACGCCTAATTTCTTTAAATGCCGATAACCTTTTTCTGCGGTGTCTCGCGATACCTCCAGCACGAAGCTCAACTCGTTAATTGAAGGGAGCATTGCATCTTTTTCTATTTTCCCTTCCTTTATGGCATTCAATACTGCACTGGTTAGCTGCAGATATTTTGGCGTTACTGAAAATTCGTCAATCTTAATGTGATCAAAAAATGGATCGTACTTCATGGATAGGCTATAAAAAGCTAAAGATAGCGATTTTTACTGAATTATGCGAACACCTTTTGGCGCTTTATATTCGGTTTTTATCTGTCCATTAGCCAATTTGGTATGCTTTACCCACAATACACCCTTTGGTGTTGGAAACGTCCCTTCTACCACTTTCAAATCACCCAAGTGCGGTTTTAGCTGAATTGCTGCACAACCTGGAGCCGCTACTTGTATACCCAATACATGTTCGGTAAGCCAAGCCGTTGGTCCGGATGCCCAACCATGACATAGGCTATGCCTGAAACCTTCATAACAGTAGGCGCCATAATCGCCATGGATATCTTGTTTACCCGGCGGCACCAGCTCATCAATCCGAGCGGCATTGGGTAGCCAATCCATATTAAAGTCTTCCCAAAAGGTCGTTGCACCTAAATCGAGCATCGCTCCCCAATACGTCTTAATGATGTTTAAAGCCTGTTGATAATCTCCTGCTTTAGCCATAGCTTGTAGCATATAGTACCCATAAAAGGTAGAAAAGTCTTTCGCACCGCCTACATTTAAAATTTCATGAGCAGCTTTTTCGGCAGGCATCAATTCGGCCAACGACAATAAAGCCGCTGCTTGTTTAGATCCATGGGGGTCGGGTATATTTTTTTTCAACCGTGCAATAGCATCTGTACACAGGGCCGCGGTTGCCTGATCGTTTAATACCGTTGATAATTCTTTTCCTTTTTGGAAAGCGAGCACCATCATGGCCTGCAAACCAGCATGTACAGCGGGTGCATTCTCACTCGAAGGCCAATCTAAAAATCGCGTTCCATCTAAATGTTCACTGTTTTTTTCATCGATCTTCGTGGCCAATAATTTCAGTAGATCGGCTAAATAAGGACCCTGCTTCTTCAGGTATGCCAAGTCTCCATGATGTTGATACCAGTCGCGCTGGATAATAATCCACCACATTGAATAAGCACTGATGCCATTCATCCAACCCGGTAATGGTGTAATTTCTTTGGCCAGATCCAAGCTCTTAGGTACGACTTCGTTATAGCCAAATACCGTGTTAATCGTCGATACTTCCGGATGCATGTCGCCTACCCATACTAGTCGATCGCGTTTAATGCCATCCCACAAATATTCCTGCATATTTAAATGTACCGTATAGGCACCAGTTTCCCAGATTTTATTCAGTCGTTCATCATTACTTTTAAATGAACCAAGATAAGGAATGTCGCGATAGGTAAAAATCGCACGCACTTCTTTCAACTGTAATGCCGCACTATCCTCTTCGAGTGTAATGCGTAAAAACCGAAACCCCGTTTCGCCTAATTGGATTTTTCCCAGCCATGGCAGCAATGTCTGAAAATCGCGTATGGCGTGATCATTGGTTGCACCCTTTTCACCAACAACACTCATCGCCTCACTGGCCGACTCGCCAAAAGTCAACCGCACATGCAGCGGCTTGTTTCCCGCCCACATGCCCGTAACTAATTCTACACCTCCGTGAAGTTCACGTCCAAAATCCAGCAGAATACTGGCCTTTTTTCCATCACCGGAATTTTGTAAGATACATTTGTAACGGTTTGCTAAATCCGCCTGACCAATACCTGGTTTTAATAATACTTCTTGATCGCTTACGTTTCCTTCGGTATATAAAATGCGCTGAGGTGCAATAAAATTCCGGGTTAATGGACTAGTTAACGAATCTTCTGTGAAAATTGCCGGTTTATGATTTACAAACTGGCTAAAACCACAAGTACAACTACAAAGGAGGAGAAGGAGTATACTTATTTTCTTCATTAGGTATATAATGTTTGTATGCTGACGGCACAAGATAAGACTCTTCGTTTAACCATGCATCATGCACTATGCTGATTTATTCATTTTGAAAGATCTCCGGATATTTACGGATAAAATAAACCGGCGTACAACTCCAGGCATGGCAATAGCTGTTGACGGGATAAAAATTGTAGGGCGATTTGTATTCATCGGTTGGATCATAAACCTCCCAAAAGGTATCTGCTCCCATATCGACCATCTGTCCCCAATACTGGAGCATGATCTCTTTAGCCTCTTTGCCCATTCCACTTTGGATCATCGCTTGTAAGAGATAATGATACAGATATGGCCCACCTGGTTTTAAGGCTGTTGCATCCTGTTCTAAGGTATGGATCAACGATGGTGCATCCTTACGCGAAACCACACCGCTTAATACCATCCATAGCTGCGAAGCGTAAGAAACCTGCTTTGCTGGTCCGCTCACAAACAGTTGTTTTTGTTGATCAAAGAAATATTTTCGGGATGCCTGTTCCATTTTCTGGATCATGTTTGGTAAGCCGGAAAGTTCTTTTTCCTTACCTAAATGTTTAGCCAACTGGTAAGCTTGCTTTAACGCAAAGATAGCCAGCCCCTGTATAGCCACCGCTTTATGTAAGCCATCTTTCCAATCGATAAAAATCCATAGTTCCTTGTTTGCCCGATCATAATCGAGGCGCCCATCCGGCTGTAAGTATCGTGTTACTAGGTCTATTTGCCGTTTAACAACTGGCCACAGATCCAATGCTGTACCCGTGTCTCCTGTATTTTCGGCATAATCTTTTAACGCCACACCGAACAGCAAAGCGTAATCTAACAATTGCTGTCCTTCTTGTGGATGTGGTTTCGGACGTTCAAAAACGGTTCCGTGTAGATAACCTTCCTTATTCGCTAGAGCTGCCAGCAAATACAGGCAACGCCTGGTTAACTGGTGGTTTTTATAGGAAACATCGTTTGCCAAAGCCTCTAGGTATAAATCACCAATCCATAGCCGTCGATCCCGTTTAGGTCCATCTTCATATACCGTTTGCATACATTCGCTTAATGTTTGCAGCCCCACGCGATCAATTGCTTTTATCCGTTCAGAAGTTTTAGATGCCAAAGCAGCCACCGCGGTAGAAGCTGAGCTTGTGGCTTTAATCTGAATGGAATCGAACGTAAAATCGTAAGCAATCGAGGGACTTAACAATTCGACTTTCACATAACGAAAGGCTAGACGGCGTGGTATCGTTATTTGAGCAGGAAGTTCACTAACCGTTACAATTTCATCTTGCAACCAAGCTCGGCTTAAGCCCCCAGGATAGGGGTCGAAGGGAACAGCTACTTCTGAGGGCACCTCGCCAAAGGTCAATTTTAGACGTAAAGGTGCATCCGGTGTCGTGTGTAATGGACGTAACGAAAACGAGACATATCCGGTAACATGTGTGCCAAAATCGATGATTACACCAGACTGTTCTTTAAAGCCCTGGCTAATAAACTGGTCAATGGACGCTGCAGGATCCATCCGCCAATTTTGGAAAGCATCGTTGTCTTTTACTAATTTCCCTAAACGTACTGGTTTTACTATTGTTTCTGTTAATACGGGTTTATTTGCCTCCGCTTTGGCTAACCATTGCTCGCGTTGTGCTGCATAATAGTCTACCGTATCGTTAAGGTTCTTCAAATGCAAGCGGTCTTGTATACCGGGAACACCCTTCTCGCTTTTCGCAAAGCTAGAAGGGTGTTCACCAAACAACAGCATCGTCCCTAGCATTACCACTACTGCCTTTTGTATGCTCATCCTAATCTTATTTACCAATCAATGTCCATTTTTTAATGCGATTACTGTGGGTTCTGTTCTAGATTATCTAAGTTAATTTCCCGTTGAGGAATTGGCAGCAAAAGCCTATTGTTGGTTACCTGATAGGCGTTTGTCGGTATCGTCAGTGAGCCATCTTTTTCTCTTGCTCCATGGGCATTCATGATTTCCACCGCTTTCCCCGTCCGCAACAAGTCATACCAACGATGATTCTCAAATGCTAACTCTACCCTTCTTTCTTGGAAAACCGCTTCCCTAAAACGGTCCTGACCATTGATATCCCGAGCTTCCAACGGTTTCAAACCAGCTCTTTCCCGAATGTTATTCACTAAATTGAAAGCCTCTCCATTTGCTGCAAATCCTTTCTCATTTAAACATTCTGCCAACATCAACAGCACATCAGCATAACGCAGCACTGGAAAATTCACATCTGTTTGGCCTGGTTCAACAAAACCAAAGTTATACTTTTTAACATAAGGAACGGCAACAAAAGTCCCGCTGCTATTGGTAAATCCTTCTGCGAGGGAAGACGCTTTACGTTTATCTCCCTCTTCATAAGCATCAATCATATCCTGCGTTGGAATATTCCAACCGGCACTACCCCCCAAATTCGTATTGGGATCCTGTGTTACTACGCTACCCGACGTATAGGGTGCAAACTGGTACATAAAATTACTGGATAAGGATGGTTGGGAACCCAAGTATTGAATTTCAAAGATTGACTCTGCGCCATTTTTCTTTTCCGGTGAAAAATTATCCGCATAATTGGTCACTAAGGAATATCCCATGGTAGATACTTTTCTCAACTGATCGATGGCCTCATCATATTTTTTAAGTGTTAGGTACACTTTGGCCAATAGGGTTCGTGCCGCACCTTCCGTAACACGTCCTTTTTCTGCCGAGCTGATAGTCGCGTTCGATAAATTATCTGCGGCAGATGATAAGTCGCTAACAATTTGGTTATATACCTCTTCCACAGGTGCCCTACCTTTAGACAGCGCACTATCCGGCGATTCAACAGGAGCCAATCTCAAAGGCACTCCACCATACTGTCTAACCAGGTTAAAATAATGAAAAGCTCGAAGAAATAACACTTCACCCCGATATTGCGCACGCTTCTCATCCGTCATCTCCACTTCATCCAACCGTGCTAAAACATCATTTGTACGGGTAATGCCTTGGTAGGAAAGTTGCCAAAATTGTCTAATAGGCTCTGCACTCGCATCTACTAAAAACTGATCAATAAACTCCCGGGTTTCCAGTCCTCTATCTTGATTGTTATATTGAAATGTTGTATTGTCCGAGCGCATTTCACCGTATAACCACAGATGCAAACGACCTAAATCCTGCAAGATATTATATGCGCCATTGACGGCCTGTTCTACTTCCTCTTGGTTTTTATAAAAATTGTCTGAATTGGCTGTCGTTTCTGGGTCAATTGCTAAAAAATTTTTGCTGCAAGAACCCAATGTCAACACGGCCAAAAGGGTATATATAATCGATGTGCGATGTAAATTCTTCATGATATGTATCTTAAAAAGTCATGTTTAAACCAAAAGTAAATGTTCTAGGTAAAGGGTAGCTTGTCCAATCAAGCCCTGGAACTAAAGCGGTACTCAGGCCCCCTTCGTTGGCACGAGGTACCACTTCCGGATTACCTCCAGAATAACTGGTAAATGTTGCCAAATTCTGCACACTCGCATATAAACGAGTACTTTTTATCACGTGACTTTTTTTCAAAAAGCTTTCTGGTAGAGAATAGCCTAGGGTTAGATTCTGAATTCTTAAATAAGACCCATCTTCTACCCAGCTCGAATTTACATCACGGTAAATCACTCGTGCCCCATTGGTAGTTGGCGTCATCCCATCGCCGGGATTTTCTTCAGAGCGCCATCTATTCAGAACCGATCTATCGACGTTAAAAATCCCATCGATATTAAATAAATGTTGATTCGCCTGCTTTAAAATTTCATTTCCCTGAGATCCCACAACAACAACATTTAAATCGAAATGCTTATAGCTAAACGTGTTGGTCATACCATAGGTAAAATCGGGATGTGGATTACCAATGATAGCAAAGTCCTTTACTGGCTCGATAATGCCATTACCGTCAACATCCTTATATTTTACCGATCCTAAAACGGACGTAACATGTTTCGGCGAATTATCAAAATCTTCCTGCGTCATATAAATCCCTTCTTTGATATAGCCAAAGAACTGCCCAATAGGACCTCCAACTTTCGTAATATGGGTATAGTTCCCCTCTCCACTACGTCCGGTGTAAATTGGGTCATTGCGATCATTCAATTGAAGTACTTTGTTTCGATTAAATGCTATATTAAAGCTTGTATTCCATTTAAATGCGTTAACTAAATTTTGCGTATTCACAGAAAACTCTAAACCCCTGTTACGAATTTTACCTGAATTAATGGTCACATTACCAAAGCCAGAAGAATAAGGAATTTCTGCATCATATAACATACCGGTGGTAATACGGTTGTAGGCATCGATCGTTACATTAATTCGACTATTTAAGAAGCCCAAATCCAAACCGGCATCCCATTCCTTGGATTGTTCCCAAGTTAGCTCATTATTCTGTAAAGAAGTAGCAACTCTTCCTCCAGCGAGTTGTCCGCCTAAAGCATAATTGGCTGTCGAAATGTTTGATAAGTAGGTATAATTACCAATATTAAAATTACCGGAAAGACCATAACTAGCACGCAGTTTAGCATCGCTGATCCAAGAAATATTTTTCAGGAAATTCTCCTCCCCAATATGGTAGGCAACTGCTCCAGAGGGAAATGTACCATACTTATTATTTGCACCAAATCTCGAAGATCCGTCTCTTCTAACCGTACCGGTAAAAATCCACTTTTCTCCGAGTGAATAATTTACCCGTGCGAACATGGATAAAAGTGCCCATTCTTGCACATCTTGCCCCCATGATGGAATTAAAGAAGCTGCATTAATGGTTTCGATCAAATCATCTGGATAATTAGTGGCATTTAAATTAAGTCCATCTAACCGCTCCTTTTGCGCCGAATATCCCGCTATTGCATCAATATGATGCCCTGGAGCCAACTCTTTTTCGTATGTCAATAATACCTCAGACATCCAGTTCGTTGTAGAGGACTTACTGGTGGAAGAATTTGGCACATATGACTCGGGTGGAGCATTTATCCCGCCCACAAAGGATGGATTAAATGTAAAACCAGAGCCACTACTATAGTCGATATTAAAACTATACTTAGCTTTGAACCCTTCAAATAAATTCAATTCAGCAAAGGCTGATCCTAGGCCACGGAATAATTTTTGATTGGTTCCGCCAAACTCCAGTTTATTTAGTGGATTTGGTCCGGCATACATTCCAGGAGAGCTAATATAGGAGGTACGATTTCCGTTGGCATCGGTTACAGGTACAAGTGGACTGAGCCATAGGCTGCTTGTTAATACATCCGTAAAACCCGTTTCAAAATTATTAAGCTTTTGCGTAGAATATGTAGGCGCCAAAATCACGCCCACTTTCAACCGCTTACCCAAATCTGTCGAAACATTGGTCCGTACCGAAATACGGTCATAATCCGTATAGCGAAGCACTCCCTGTTGATTAAAATAGCCTAGCGAAAAAGCATACTGACTGTGATCGCCGCCTCCTATTACATTTGCGTTAACTTCGTTTTGTGGTGCGGTTCGTAAGATCTCATTATACCAATTGGTTCCCTCACCATATTGCTCCGGGTTTCTAAACTCAACGGGAATATCATCATCTGTAGCGACCAAGCCTCTTGAGGCAAAATTATCTTCAATGATTTCCTTTCTAAACTGCGCAAATTCCCGCGCATTTAACATCGTTGGTTTACCTTTTTCGGGAACCTGTTGTAGGCCGGTATACATCGTAACACCAACATTGGGTTGGCCAGATTTACCTTTTTTTGTCGTAATCACCACTACTCCATTGGAGCCGCGCGATCCATAAATTGCTGTTGATGACGCATCCTTAAGAATAGAAATAGATTCGATATCGTCAGGGTTAATAATCGCCAGAGGATTTGAAGTCCGGCCAGAAGAAGAAGTAAGTGGAAAACCGTCCACTACAAACAAGGGATCATCGCCGGCACCAATTGAGCCCGACCCCCTGATTTTAATTTGAGAGCCTCCTCCAGGAGTACCTGTAGGTGTACGTACTTGCACACCAGCGATTTGACCGCTCAGCTTTTGGTTAACACCAGAAACCGGCATATCTTTGATAGCGGTTTGAGATACTGTACCTACCGATCCCGTCAAGTCTTTCTTTTGTTGACTCCCGTAGCCAATGATGACTACTTCATCTAAGCCCTCGGCACTTGTTTCCAACAGCACATCAATTGTTGGTTCGTCTCCTACAGCCACTTCTTTGGTAGTGTATCCAACATTCCGAAAAACAAGTGTAGTGCCCTTTGCTGCGCTTATGGAATATGCGCCTTGTGCTGTTGTTGTAGTTCCTTCGCGTGTACCTTTGACCAGTACAGAAACTCCTGGAATGGGTCCACTAGCGTCTGACACCACGCCAGTAATTTGCTTTTTTTCCTGCGAAAATGCATAAACGGTAATAAAACAGAATAGAAGATTTAGCCATGTAGTCTTTAAGTAGTGCATAAAATGAATTTTCTTTGGTTAAAAAGTTAGCTCCTTATATAAGGCTTCCCAATTAACATAATACTTACTAGGAACTCATCCTGTACTATCCTGAAAACCATCCTGCACTGTTATGCTACCAACATATGGTATAGTTAATTTTTTCTATCTCTTCCATTGGTATCGATAATTAAATCGTCTATTTGGTGCCGTGTCTCCACGAGTACTCAACGAAATGATATCGTTTAAGTTCTCGGGGTTATCGCTCCATTTAAAATCAAATTGCAATTGCTTTGCCGTAAAGCCTACTAACCGTCTAGGAACAGCAATCTCCAAGGCATTATCCCGATAAGAAAACGGTAGATCGGCCTTGGGTTCCCAGATACCCTTTACGGAATTGTATTGCATTAAAGTAGTTGTATGTTCATCTTTCACTACCTTGTTTAGGATATAGTCGTACCCATTCCAACCCGTCTTGGAATCGCTATCAGCATCGATGAATAATAACATCCAATTGGGATCTTGATGGGAAGATAGTGCTTGGGCTGTTTGAGCATAGAAATAAATTGTTTGCCGATCGACAGCAACTTTAGCCGTAAGGATATCATTTCTTCCAGAGCTGTCTCGATAATACATGCCACCATAACCTTTATAGTCGCGGTGAAAAACATCCCCTTTGGTATCCCGGTATTCCACCGCAATCGCTTTCCAGTCATCAAAACGACCATCAATGACGATATGAGCTAAGCCTTTCGATGTAGGAATGGGCCGTACCCCTTTATAACGTCGGATATTTTGAGCCATTTGCATATAATAGTTATCCGTATAGCCACCTTTCATCGGTTGTATGGTACGATTAAATTCTGCGTTATATTGGTCAACAAAAAAATAAGGACTTTTGCGACGCATAAAATCAACTGTTTTCCCTTCTTTAGGCTGGTATTTTCCTGCTGTCCATTCATTCCAATCGTTGAGATACAAAAATTGTGGATCACTCTTAAGTGCTTCTTCCCAACGTTCCTGAAAATAAATTCCATAGCCTTCAGGACGATCAACCGTTTGATGTAACCAAGGCACATACGTCGGCTGGGGAAGATCGTATTGATTTAACACCGGCTCTCCTTTTGAACGCGACCAGGATTTACCAACCAAGCTAGAGGGATGCTGTGCGGGTGTGACAGCTGCTTCCTCTTTTTTCCCGTAGTGGGTTGACACCAAACTATCAGGAGGCATGGTGCGGACTTTTTCATTACCCAAATCGTAACCGAAACTCCAGTTATCTTCTGTACCCACAAAACGTTTTCCTGCCCATTCATAATAGCCCCACCACATATTACGCAAGGTAAAAAAAGCGTTGACCTCTTTGGTGTAATCCTTATAAAATTCTTCTGTATAATCTGGATTACCATAATGTGGATGATGGACATCTGTCTTTGCTGCTGCATCATAATGCGGATTTGGCTGTTGGGTTCCTTGCCCGTTAGCATCTATCTCTGGATTGGCGTTATACAACAATAAGGGTTTGCCATCCCAATAAAACCATAAATCGCTGAACCGTTTTGTTTTATAAATTCGGTCATATAGATCTTGTACAACGGTAATGACCGGTCCATTAAATGCCCAAAAGCAAAATTTCGGTACCTGATTACCTTCTGCCTTCATTTGTTGCATGGTGGTAAACAATACCTCCCATTCATCCCAATAACGTACCGCATTGGTTACATCCATAACCAGTACATCTACCCCCGCATCAGCAAGCATCGACATATCTTTGCGGATAACATAGGTATCTTTGCTTAGAAAATAGCCCATTTCAGGTTCTCCCCAATGATAAGATCCCTCCTTCCAAAGAGGGTGCTTGGCATTGAGGCGAGCAGTCGGATCCGACGTAAGCACCTTTGTTACATCAGCCGTATAAGGACCCTTTAAATCGGCTAGGTTATCGCTATGCCAAGTGATATAAAACATCCCTACCACCCGACGTTGATCTTTTTTTAGAGGTCCTACATCCATCATCCCCGGCATTTTACGGCCTAGCGCATCCGTGGCCACCCAAGTGTCGGGATAGATATCACGTATGGTATCTTCTTGTGCAAAACTTAACCCTGTTTGTAAGCAGCAAAAGCTCCATAACAACACGTATCGAAAATTTAGGTATTGACGCTTTTTTTCAATCATAAAAAACAGTTTATAATGAAGGAGTAGTCTGGTATACAAAATTAAAACGACCTCCGGGTGCAGTATCACCATTGACATAGAAGTCCATAATATTGCCGTTCTCCTGCATATTATCGTTCCATTTAAACTCAATAGCCACATTGTCTGGTGCTTTCAGTCCCAATGCATCAAGTTGAATAGCCAATTCCAGTTTATTGTTCTTTACGGCAAAGGGGGCCTCTGTTAGCGGCTCCCATTCCCAACGTCCTCCGATATTTCTTTCAACTATGGCTTTATTTCCTTTAGGATTCAACCGATTAATGAGGAGATCATAACCATTCCAACCGGTCGCTTTATTTCGATCGCTATCAATAAAGAGCAGCATCCAATTTCGGTCATTTTTATCTGTTAATTTATCTGCTGTTTCCACGAAGAAATACATATTACGATTATCCCGAGCCACTTTAGCGCCTACAATATCATTCCGCCCCGTATGATTAACGTAATACTGATTATACCTTCCGCGATGGTCACGACCTAAGGTATTTCCCTTATAATGTTTATAATAAGGTTTAACATCATCCCAATCATCCCACCGTCCCATACGTATGGTTTTTGAGCCAGAGGCTTGTTCAGGCGCATCCATTCCCTTAAATCTCCGCACATTATCAATCAGCTGCAAGTAATACACATCCCCTCGATCTCCCCATCCCTTATTGGGTTCAATATCACGGCTGTGTTCCCAATCAAACTGATCAACAAAAGAAAAGGGATCGCCTGTCCAACTATCTTTAGGCAGCCATTGACCTGCAGTAAATTCATTCCATCCGGTAACAAAAACCAATTCTGGGTTGAGCTCAAAAGCTCGATCCCATTGCTCCTGAAAATTCCATCCATACAGATAACCTTCAATACGCGGATCAAAGCCTTTCCGCCGACTAAAACTTCGGCCGAAGGTACCGGGAAGGTTAAATGCACTACAATGCCCTTGTGTTGAGGGACCAGCGTTCTGCGCAATACCCACTGTCACCTGTTCAACTGTTCCATTCGCATTTTTTACATAGCCATGCTGTGGATAATTCTCCAACCAACCCCATTGGTCATTTCTTGTCGGTCCATCTACATAATCAGGCTGTCCAGGACGAAACGTAAAATAGTTCGCAATCTCTTGGTCCTCCCTGCTATTGGTTAAATTATCCGGATAAGCCATGATGCAAGGCTTTCCTTTCCAGATAAACCATAAATTAGGATATTTATTTGCCTTATACACATCTTGATAAAGCTGTCTTAGGGAAACTAAGGCATTCGGAACCGGACCAAAAGGCAACATAAACGCAATTTTTGGCACCTTAACACCATCCCGTTCTGCCTGGTTCCACGTTTCCATTAACGCCTCATAAGACGCTTTCCACGTTAGGCTGCCATTGGTGCAATCGAAAAAAACAACATCAACTCCAGCATCAGCCAGCATTTCAGCATGTTTGCGTAATATCCAAGGATCGGTTGTTTGGTAATAACCGAACAGAGGCTGCTCCCAGTAAAAAAAACCAGGCTGTTTATCCCCCCAAGCAGGATGATGATAATCTTTCATTGCCTCTGGATACTGGCGTACAATTTCTGTGATATTCTTGATACCATAGGTCGTATCGTCATCACCTTGATGCCAAGTCCAGTAGAACATCGCAATATATTTATCTTTTTTCTTGGGGTGATCCGGCTGATAGCTGCTCACCTTTCTCCCAAGTGCATCTGTCGCGGCCCATTGATCGCTACTAATTCTCTCTTGTGCCAATAAGTGGATGCTCAATAACAAGAGCATCGCGGATAAACTAACTATTATTCTCTTCATTTGTAATGATTATTTTTCTAATCCAACCAACCGGGGTTTTGCCAATTCTCTCCTCCTAATCCGATTATTTTATTCACTTCTGATTGATCGATGGGATACAGCAACCACTTATCGGCTGTCGATTTTCTTGATGTAAGCTTAAACCGATTATAACTCAAATTATTTCCTGCCTTTTCAATACGCATTCCTGTGACGAACTGATCCGTTTCTGACAAAATTTTCCAGCGTCGCACATCAAAAAAACGGTGTTCTTCGAATGCCAGTTCAATCCGTCGCTCATTCCGATAACGTTGTTCAAAATCTGTTTTGGCAAGTCCTATCGGCAAAGGAGGCATCCCGGCGCGTGTACGTATGGTATTTACCGCATCACGTGCACTGAGCGACAGGTTACCCGCAGTAATATTCACATCCGGACCCTCCGACTGATAAGCCGATTCGGCAAAGTTTAGATAAATTTCTGCTAGACGGAATAAACGGATATATCCGTCGGCATTATTTCCGCTTCCAGAGCGATAATTATTAAATTTCCGTAAATAATATCCTGTCCGCGTGTTTTTAATGTTCGTGGAAGAAATCGCTTCCTTTCCGCCTACAAAAGTTTCGATAGGCGAGCCTTCGCCCGAAGATTCGGTTATCTTAATATTTCTTAGCTGAATGTCCTTACCAGCCAATCCACCGAAATCAATTCTTAAAAAATCATCTGCTTTTCCCCAAGTAAACTGCCCCACACTAGCGCCAATATCTATGGTATAGGTAGTCCAATCAGTAGCTGGAGGTATATTGCTGTAGGTGGTTGACCGACCACCAGCAATAGGGTTGAAAAATATTTCAGGTTTTTCGATACCGGTGTTGCTTTTATACTCAAAGGTCAGCACAACATTGGAATAGCCATTTAGTTTCTCTGCTAATGGGGATGTCTGTATAAAGGGATCTCCTCCAGTAGTTGTTAGTAAATAAACACCAGATTCTTCTGTTGCGCTTAGGTTATTAGCTGTACCCAATTCTAACGTGAAGGGCTGGGTTTCGCTACCACCAACTCCCAATGTCTTTGGCGCACCATTATAATAGATTGATGCGTAGAAACGCGGATCGCGTCCTTCATAAGGGCGGTTAGGATCATAGCCCGATGTTGGGTTTATAATGGGTTGCAGATGATCTGCATCAGCATATCCACGAATAGGTGATTGCCCATTAGCCATTTCGTAGCTATCAATCAATTCCTGTGACGGACAGGGTCCTGCCTTCTCTTGCCCCGTGGTTGAGGGCAGGCCCGCATACTTCCAAACTTGCCGTTGTCCACCAACTTGATAGATCGTTTCTTTATCATATGAACGTTGATCGTTCGGATTGGTGATAAAGTATAAGGCATAAGCATTTTGCGCTGCATCCGGCGATGGCTTATCATCAAAAAGTTTATAGTCGTGCGACAACAATTGGTTTAATGCCTCTGCATTAATGGATGTTGCTTTTTCCCAGGTATATGTTCCGTCTGTAAATAGCGGACTAGCAGCATAGGTAACTGCTTGTGATTGGACAGCGTAAGCTACCGCTCGCGTCATGATTCCCTGTTGATTATCATAGATCGCCCAATGAAAACCCTGCTCGGTATCGGGCACCATAAGCGCAGAATCACAATCGGAAACAATAAAATTAACGACCTCATTAAACGACGCCTTATGATCTTGGGAAAAATCATGACCAATTTCCACGGATGATTTCACTAGGGGTACACCTCCGTACCGTTTTATGAGCTGCAAATAATATAAAGCCCGTAGTGTCCTAGCCTGTGCAACCCATCCTGCTTTTTCTTCCTCGCTGGCATATACCGTCGCCGTTCGCATCCCTTCAATAAATACATTGCATTTACGTATGCCGGTATATAAATCGCTCCAAGGGCTACCATCAGTAGAATAATCCGCATAATTCGAAGAAGTTATATTGCCATCGTACCAAAAATCGTATTTACTTGATCCTGTTGCATTAATATCCGCATTTTCAGATTCGTCAGTATAGGAAGCCCGATCCATGTCTGGTGTCGGAACATAGCCATAACAGGAATTCAAATATCCCCTAGTCTGATTATAATCTGTAAAAATATCATCCATAGTGATTCTACCGTCAGACGGCAGTTCCAATTGCTTATTACACCCGAGCAGGGTAAAGAAGAAAACACTGCCAAGTAGTATGTTAAATCTCTTTATCATATTCATCATTTTAACATCTTCAGAAATACAAATTCACACCAACATTATAAACCCGATAAACAGGTATTGTCGAATAGCCGCCACCTTCTGGCCCAAAGTCGTCGGTCTTCATGTGGTGCCAAGTCAACAAGTTTTGACCAGACAACTTAAAGCGGATTTTTTGTGCCCCAATAACCTGCGCCGCACGACCGGAGAGCGTATAGCCGATTTCTACATTCTTTAAGCGTAAATAAGAACGATCAAACACATTAAAGCTGGAGTTTACTTGACTAGAACTTGTTCGAGTTGACAGTGCCGGATAAGAAATTTCTTCACCATTCGCATAGCGTTCCGGTGTCCAAGCGTGTTCATGTAACGCCGTAAATACCCCGTCATAATTTGTTTCCCAAACCCCCAAGCCACTCATAAATCGTGCATATTTTCCGAGTCCCTGAAACAAAATATGGAGATCAAAACCCTTATAATCTAGACCACCATAAAAAGAATAAACATATTCAGGAATAGCCCCCGTTCCTAAAGGTGCATAATCTTTATCATCCAGTTCACCATCGCCATTAAAATCAATAAACTTTAGATCACCAACCCTTGGGGCCACGTTATACTTTATTTGATTGCTATTTAACTCTTCTGATGAGTTAAAGTATCCATTACCATTACTGTAATCAACTAGATAGCCAAAGGCTTGCCCATAAGCAAAGCCTTCTGCTTGGTAACGATAAGCGTAATCTTCAGCGCGCATCGCTTCATCTATAGAGATTACCTTATTCTTCATATGGGAGATGGAACCTCCCACAGTGAATTGCAAATCCTTGTTGATGGCGCGATGATAATCTAAGGTGAGTTCGTAGCCCTTGTTTTCAAAAACTCCTCCGTTTATCGATGGATAGCTATCCAAAGGAATACCTTGATATGCAGGAATGGTACTTATAGCATCGATCACCATATTTTCCATACGTTCCTTAAAAACATCTACAGACAGGTTGAGTGCCTGAAAAAAGCCGATATCTAGACCCAGATTAGTTTTTGTAGAGATTTCTGCTGACAAATTCGGATTACCAAAGCTTTTCTCATTAATTTGGTATTTCAAATAGCTTAGAGGCCCACCACTAGACAATTCGATATCATCCAAATAAGAATAGCGCGCCAGTCCACTTAGATCATTGGCCGTTTTACCCCAAGCAGCCCGCAAATGAAGATTGGTTAAGATGCGGCTATCCGCTAAGAAGGTTTCATTAGAGACCGTCCAAGCCGCTGAGAATGCAGGCAAAAAGGTATAACGATGATCTGGAGCAAATTGCTCCGAACCCGAATAACTCGTCACCGCACGTAAGAAATAGCGGTTATCATAGCCATAATTTGCATCTAAACCGGAACTAAATCGATTGTATGGTAATAGATCGGGACTATTCGTATTAGCTTTAGTTAAATTCTGGTAATAAGCATAAGCGGTACCACTTAGCTCATGCAAGCCAAAGGATCGCTGATAATTCAATACCCCATTGTACGTTAAATGATAATAATGTGAGTGGCTTTTGGAATAGGCTAATGGGCTATTCGTATCCTCTCCTTTACGAATGAATACCAATTCATTTTGTTTCTGTGGGTCACGCTGCCAACGTTCATAATTTTGGAGCGTACTTAAACTGCCCACAGAATTGGTTTGATACGCAAAAATTCCCGTAGCTTTCAAGCCTTTAGTGAGAAAGCTCAAATCCATGTTCAGCCCAAACTGCGAAGTAATATTCGTTACTGTGTGATTTACATAACCCGAACGATTTAGCTGACCATATGTCGGACTCCCTATGAGTTGTGTCGTTAACACCTGACCACTTGAATCGCTCAGTTGCCCCGTCGTTTGGTCAAAGACATCTGGTGTTACCGGTCCATACATCGTTGGTGGCAATTGAAAGATACTGCTATATACATTCGCTACACTTGAACCTGGTGTATGCTCCCGTTTCACATTGCCAGCCAGACGTACAAAAGCACTAAGGTAACTATTGAGCTTCATATCGACGTTAGAACGATAGTTCACCCATAAATTATAAGGATCGGTACGATAATCCGGCTGGTCTGTATGATAAATACCAGCTTGGTGCATAAAATTTACGTTTGAATAGAAAGTAATCTTATCATTTCCACCATTGACATTCACACCAACCCGTTGCATGGTGCTTAAATCCTTCATATAATAGTCGTACCAGTTATTATTGGGATATAGTTGCGGGATATCTCCATTTCTAAAATGGCCAATTTCTTCGTCGGTAAAGAATGGAGATACACCATCGTTAATAGCAGCTTGATTTCGGAGTTCCGCATACGTAGCGGCACTGATGAACGTCGGTTTGGTACTTACTTGTTGTACTGCTTGGTCCAATGTGGTTGACATTCGTAATGGCCCTTTCTGTCCTCTTTTCGTTGTAATGACGAGTATACCATTAGCCCCTAATGTACCATACATCGCTTGGGAGGCGGCATCTTTTAATACACTAATCGATTCGATTTCATTGGCCGAAATGTATTCCAAAGTTTGGTTTGCATTGTAAGAAGTGATAATACCATCAATCATCGCTAAAGGTCCATTTGCACGGGCGGCAGAAACGCCACGTACATATAGTGTAGTATTTGCACGTGACAATTCAGATGAAGCCTCTTGGGTGATTAGACCGGGGAATCTTCCGGCAAAACTCATGCTTAGATTGGCCACAGGTGCGCGTTCCAGTTCTTCGCCACGAACACTCGCTACTGCACCACTTAAGGCTCCTCGTCGCATAACAGAATAGCCCAATCCGACCATTTCATCCAAGCGATGTACATCAGGTTGTAGCTTGACGGAAATATGTTCGTTTGGCGTGCAGGGTATCTGTTGACTAATCAAACCATTCTTTTCGATGCGGACCGCTTTACTTCCATCATCTACTTCCAGTTCAAAGGCTCCTTCATAATCGGTAGATGTCCCGCTCTTTCCATTTTCTGATGTAATAGCTACACCAACTAAGGATTTTCCCCATTGATCCGTTATTTTACCCTTCAGTTTTACGGAAATACCTTCTTCCTGAGCAAAGCTTACGACATGTAGAAGCAAGCCGAAGCACAAGCACAAGAGGGTGCAGGTATGTTGTTTGGATTTTTTATGATTCATATGTAACTAATTATCATTTGTTGCTTATTCTTCATGAAATTCATGAATGCTTCGCGTTTTGTTTTTAAAGGCTGTATCGTTTCGTTTGTTAATTCATCAAAACTTAACCTAAAACTACCAGCCTGAATTTTGCCAATTGGCCCCTGTGATGGCCAATAAACGATTTGCTTCAGCCAAAGGAATAGGCAAAAACAAGTACTTATTGATATAGCACAAGCGTGACTCGCTTCTTACCGTACGCCGATTATACGTGTAGCTACCGTCTGCATTCCGGGTTATCGCTGCCGCTGTAATCCATTTATCCGTATTCGACAAATCTGCTGTTGGACTAGACCATCTACGGACGTCGAAATAGCGGTTTTCTTCAAAAGCTAACTCGACCTGACGTTCATGCCTCACCCGCGTAATCAGCTCCTGTTGTGATAAACCCGCTGATACGGGCGGCATATCCACCCGTGCGCGAATTTCATTAACTGCGGCACGGGCTTCATCCAAATGGCCTGATTCTGCCGCTGCTTCAGCGAAATTCAAGATAACTTCACCCAAGCGAAACAACTTCCAGTTCGCGCCTGCTACCCGATTATCACTTCCCGAGCTGGGATGTAAAAACTTTCGCTCATAATATCCTGTTCGCGTAGCCGAACGGGTGCTGGCATGGATGCCCGTACGAGGTTCACCAATATAGGTAGAGATGATGCGGACGCGATTTCCATTACTTGCTGGATAATTCTCTGGAGATTCTGGAGCTTCCGCAAAACTCCAATTAGCCTTCCTTTTGGATCCGTTATAATAAATAGAGGCATAAAACCGTGGATCTCTGTTTGCATACGGATCTTGCGGATCATATAGGGTGTTATTCGGATTATAATTAGGTTGCAAATGTTTTTCATCCAAATACGGTTGATCTAAATCCAATATAGGCTGACCATCCTTAGTCTCATAGGCATCCACTATTTCCTGTGACGGACAGGTTCCGGATTTATAGCCATCCTGCGCACCAATACCGTCCATATACCAAACGTCTCCTTGACCTTGTCTACTTTGGTAAAGGGTTTCTTTATCAACCGGATTTGTAGCATAGGCCATGGTATTGGTAAAATATTCATTATATAAGGCCGCCTTAGCATTATTGTCTGGGCCAAAGAAGGCAGTAGCCGACTGATAGGTTTGCGGAAAATTAACTTGATTGTATAAAGCAAAACCCTTTGCTCGTAAATTTTCTAAAGAAGCCTTGTTCAATTCATAGGCTTCTTGCCAATGATCTTGACCATTGTTATATAGTGGGCTTGCTGCAAAGAGCATCATTTTTGATTTAATGGCTTCTGCCATCGCTTTATTTACTCTCCCAGCCTCCGCACTAGAAGTAATACGCCATGGAAGTTCAGGTGTGGCCAATGCAACATTGCAATCCTCTTCAATAAACTTGACCACCTCATAGTAGCTTGCTTTCTGCAAACTTGAAAAATCATCACTAAAGTGATGAGGTTCACGAATAATCGGCAGTGCGGCACCATACCACTTTAGTAGTTCAGCGTAATAATACGCACGTAATAAGTGTGCCTCAGCCTTCCACCTTGGTCGATTCTTCTCTTCAATGACCGTTGCCTGATCAATCCTGCTGATGAAAACCGAACAGTTGTAAATAGCATTCCAATACCTCGCCCAATAATTGCCATTACCATTTTCTGCACTAACATTAACCGCAGGATGATTATCTGCTGAAGCATTACCATTGTACATTCGACCCGACATTAAGGTAGGTTCGGCTTCTGCATCGGTATCCCAGGCTTCGTCGCTCCAAACTACAGGCCCTCTGCTCCAAAAATAATACAATGTCCCTTTACCGGGCATGTTGTCATAACACGTATTTAAATAAGCACGCACCTTAGCATCATCCTGAAAAACCTCGTCAATCGAAATTTTACCGTCTGGAGCCATATCCAAAGCTTTATTACAAGCCGTCCACAGCACCAATCCAAACAGACCTAATGCATATACTAATTTCATTTTCATATTCAGTCAATTATAAAGTTAGATTTAAGCCTAGGTTATACATTTTTGTCGTTGGATAGCTTAAAGAGCCATTCGTTTCAGGATCTAAATGATCCATTTTTAAGTGATCCCATACATATAAGTTTTGGCCACCCACATAAATCCGCAACGACTTAACGCCCCACTTTTCAAACAGCTTTTGAGGTAGGGTATATCCCAATTCTACATTCCGCAATCGGATAAAGGAGCGGTCCATAACAAAAAAGTCATTTGCCGTATGATTGGTTGTGGTCTGGGTACTTAGTGCTGGATAGGTTATTTCCTCTCCGTTGGCATAACGCTCTGGCGTCCATGCGTTACGGTGATAACTAAAATAGGTTCCTTGTTTAATATTTTCATATACGCCCTGATTAGCATATAAACTGGAATAACGGCCTACTCCCTGAAAGAATATATTGCAGTCAATTCCCTTATAATTAAACCCTACATTCAAACCAAAGATAGTCCCGGGTATATTGGTATATTTAATCGGCGCCTGATCTTTATCATTAATCAAGCCGTCGCCATTTAGATCAACGTATTTAAAATCACCTAAACCTGGTGTTCCGAAGCTGTAGGTAGTATGCGATAAATACTCATCCAACTCTTCTTGCGTGTTAAAATAACCATTTCCATTGCTATAATCAATTTTATAGCCCCACGCTTGTCCCAGTGAAAAACCTGTTGTACGATAGGGATACGTATATGTTTCATCACGTTTGGCTTCGTCGTAAAATTCAACATTATTTTTATTAAAGCCATAGTTCCCTTTAATATTAAGTTGAAAGCCATTAAAGACTTCTTTATTATAGGCAATTTCCAGCTCAAAGCCCTTATTATTTACCTTTCCCATATTTACCTTCGGTATATAATCCAACGGAATTCCTTGTAATTCTGGAACCGTTCCTCTTGAGATTAAAATATCCGTTCGATGTTCTATAAAATAATCAAAGGTGATATCCAAGTCGTGCATCAACTGGAGATCAATACCGTAATTCTGTTTCTTCGCTACTTCCCATCCGATATTGGGATTTCCCAATAATCCGATATTTACGCCACCCCCTAAGCTGCTTAGCGGTCCACTGCCCATGGTAATATTGTCCTGATAAAGGAAGCGTTTGGTTTCAATTTGGTCATTACCAACTTTTCCATAGGATGTCCGTAATTTGAGATTGGTAACATATCGGTTATTCGACAAGAATTTTTCATTGCTAAGCACCCACCCTAGGGATACCGCAGGGAAGAAACCAAAACGATGCCCTGGCGCAAATTGTTCGGAGCCGTTATAACCTAAGTTTACCTCTGCCAAGTAGCGACTATCATAAGCATAGGTGAACCGACTTGCCAAGCCAATAACATTATATGGAATCTCGCCTGCTGTGGTTTCCCATTTATCACGCTGACCAAGGAACATTCCCGTTACCTCATGCTTTTCATTAAAAGTTCGTGCATAATTGATAGAACCTTGTAAATTGATGTTATAACGTGAATCAGCACCTTTTACCAATTTAAGCAGATTTTCATCTTGATGATTAAGCGCGTAAGACAACTCATTCGTATTATAATTAATAATGGCGCCATACAGTTTCTCCTTTTTCTCCCCTTGCATCGCTGTAGTTGCCCGTGTATCGTAAGAGATCATCCCTTTTATACTTAAGCCTTTAGTAATCAACTTGCTTAAATCCCATTGAGCACCTAAGGTACTATTGAGGTTTGAACGGAGTTCATTGCGGTATCCCATGCGATTCATAATTTCGAAGGCCGAACGATCGAGATAACCTGGATCCACGATCTGTCCGGGTTGAACACCAAAGCCATCAATCGTTGTTGGCCCGGGGGTAATTGGCAAAATGGTTTGTGCTTGATAAAATAGGTCTGTAATCATCCAGTTGGTATCTCCTCCATATAACCATGCTGCTGGCATATTCACTTTTTCTATGTAACTTCCAATATTTAAGAAGGCAGATAGCGATGGACTAAGTTTATAATCCAAGTTACTTCGAAAGTTATACCGATCTAACCAAGAAGATGGATCATATCCTAGCACCGATTCTGGTTCAACTTTCAGATTTCCTCCCTGATGCAAATACGCTGCATTGACAAAGTAGGAAAGTCTATTGCTACCACCGGTAGCATTTACATTTAATCGTGTTTGTGGTGTATACTTCGAAATAAATTCGCGGTAGTAATCATGATCAGGATACATATACTGTCGTACTGCCGCCTTGGTAGCATAGTCTGGATCATTAGGATCAAGTCCCAATAAGGGATTGACGAACTTTGCTCGTACTTCATCGCTAAAGGGGAGTTCTAGATGATCATTCTTTGCCGCCTCATTTCTTAGGTCGATATATTCCCACGAATGTAAACGTTCCGGTTCTCTCGTTAAGGAAGTATAGCTTTGGTCCAGGGATACGTTAAATTCTGTTTGCCCTTCTTTTCCACGGCGGGTAGTAATCATAATTACGCCATTAGCACCCCGTACCCCAAATACCGCCGTAGCTGAGGCATCTTTTAATACCGTAACCGATTCCACTTCATTGGCATCGAGTGTACGGATATTGTCGCGAGGAACGCCATCGATCAGTATCAATGGGTTTTTCCCGTTCGTAGTGGCTGCGCCACGCAAATATAATGTGGCATCATCTCTCCCTGGTTGGCCATTAGCCTGAATTGAGGTTAAACCTGATAGTCGCCCAGCCAAAGATACCGCTAAACTGGCCGACGAACTTTTGCGTAATTCTTTATTACTAACACTAGATACTGCACCGGTTACCGATACTTTTTTCTGCGTTCCGTAACCTACTACAACTACTTCATCTAAACCTTGGTCTTGTGATGAAAGTTGAACGTTAATGATGGTTTGACCACTTACAAGAATCGTTTGGCTATTATAACCCAGATAGGCAAAACGCAAGGTCGCTTTTGGATCAACCTGAATGGCGTATTGTCCATTCTCATCCGTTTTTGTGCCTGCTGATGTTCCCTGAACGTATACACTTACTCCAGGAATCGGTGTTAAACTAACAGAATCAATGACTGTTCCTTTTACCAAGATAGGCTCCTGTCCATAGGCGTGTTGCACCCATAATAGCATCAACATCATTCCTAGAACAGGCCATTTTAGGCAATTACGTGCGTAATTCTTTTTTCGCATAAAATTTATTTTAATTGGCGTAATAAATGGTTAGATAGCCCAGATAAAGGCCAATAAAAAGCCTCTACCAAAAAGCTGTCTTTTTTGGCTTACATTGCAAATAAGAAATTGACTGCAATTATTTGCTTAGTACGTTAACAAAATCTACTTCGAAAGTATTGTAATGGAAAACGCAACGAAACATAGGCTTTATACTTGTAGCTTTATCATCATATCTATTTTTAAGTTTAAAAAATTGGTTATCTATACGACAAGGATAAAAGTAATAAAGAAAATGTATTCTACTGTCCTGTACTATGTTGAGCTGTCTGCGCCATCCTGCTATTGCCCTAAAAATCTGCCACCATCGTTATGTGTAGTACTTAGCAAGTCTTCCTGAGGATTAGAGATGGAAATGATCCTGCGGTTAAGGTTGGTTTAGGAGAATGAATTTATCGGGTTACTATTAAGCTTTAACAAAGGGGTTAATAAAGATAACCCCTTTGTTAAAGCTAAGTGCGTTTACGCTTAAAGCTGACTTTCATTAGATCGCTTTAATACCCTGGGTTCTGTTTAATCTCAGGGTTATTTTGTATTTCGCTAAATGGAATAGGGAAGATTAATTCATGATCCTCCACACTGAAATTCAATTTTAAATTTTCAAAATAAGCATTCATTACTTCTTGTGCTCTTCCGGTACGCACCAAATCAAACCAGCGGTCTCCTTCATCAAAAAACTCTACCCGTCGTTCTTTCTCCAAAGCTAACCGACAAGCGTCTTGCGTTAATCCAGAAAGATCAGGCAAGGAAGCTCTTTCCCGCACCTGATTAATATACGTTAAGGCGTCGGCAGTATTTCCTTGCTCATTTAATGCTTCAGCATAACTGAGTAGTACATCTGCGTAACGCAATATGGTGAAAGTTACACTACCATCCTCCAGGTCGGTAGCCTTCCAGTCTACAAACTTTTTGCCATAACGTGCGTAGACGTTGCTCCCATCCGCTAGCGTTACGGTATCGCCAACTGATGCCTCCTTCCGCTTATCCCCTGTCTCATAGGTATTCATCATATCCAAGGTAGGAACGATCCGCCCAGAACCTTGCTGATTATTCGGGAAAAGCGTTGTATTTAGATTCGGTGGCGTAAACAGGGCCGAAAAATTGTTTCCGATGGTCTGTCCGCTTAAGAATTGGACTTCCAACATCGACTCTTCCTTATTATTGTTACCTGCACTAAATAAAGAACCATAGTCACTAACCAGCTGATACTGATTCAAATCGATGACTTCCTTCAATTTGGTAGCCGCCTGATCATAATCATGCATGGCTAGATACACCTTGCCCAATACTGCCTTAACGGTACCCAAGGAAGCTCTTGTTTTATCGGTATTCAATTCTCCTGGCATTAGGCTTTCTGCACTTTGCAAATCTTCCACGATAAATGGATAAACATCCGAACTGGGTTTTAAGGTCAGATCGGCGTTGTAAACTTCCTCCGGGCTATTAAAGCTCTGTGTTACCAATGGTACATTTCCATAAAGTTGCACGAGATAGAAATAACAAAAAGCCCGAAGAAACTTAGCCTCTCCAGTTATCCGGTTTTTTGCCGTTTCGTCGAAATCTACGCCATTGATTTTATTGAGAATGATATTACAGTTAGCGATGGTCAACAAGCAGTTGGTCCAAAACTCATTGACTAAACCGTTTGCAGGATTCAATGCTACTTGATCATACTGTTGTTCATCATTTGAAGGTGATTGAAATTTGATTTCTGCATTATCGGTTATTAATTCGGCCGCATATAAAAGGGAGCTTTTTGTATATAAAGCCCTGAGTCGGGAATAAGATCCGATAAGTCCTTTTTCAAAGCCACTTTCATCTTGATAAGAATTTTCGTCATTTAATTTATCCGATGGTACGCGATCCAGAAAATCGTCTTGGCAACTGTACAGTGCACCGAGTAATAACATAAAGGTGCAAAGCGTGATTTTTTTTATATTAGCTATAATCATAACGTTAAATTTTAAAATGAAGCCCTAACACCTAATGAATATGTCCTTGGAACAGGATACGAGTAGAAGTCGACACCCGTACGGGCTACATTATCCCCTCCTGTACTTGCCTCTGGGTCAAATCCCGGATAATCCGTAAACGTATAAACATTGGAAACATCGGCAAAAACCGATAGTGATTTCAGTTTCCAGCGTTCGACAAGCGATTGTGGCAAGGTATAGGATAAATTAATGTTCTTGATGCGAACGAAAGAAGCATCAAACAAATATTTAGTGGTATAGGCATTGATGCCCAGCGCATAATCATTACGTATAGCGCGTGCATATTCTCCGTTACCTGGATTTTCAGGCGAACGCCAACGATCATTCATTAAATCCAATTGGTTTTGTACTCCTGCTCCATTCAAGCTAGTTGATCCACCTTGAAAATAAAGCTCTCCCCCATGCGAACCGTAGATACTAATACCCAAGCTAAAAGCTTTATAACTGAATTGGTTGCCAAAACCCCAAGTAAAATCTGGCCATGGATCGCCCACAATGGTACGATCGCTCATATCAATCTTTCCATCCTGGTTTACGTCTTCAAAACGATAATCGCCAGGTTGTGTTTGAGGGGCTTGAACCGCGCTATTAGCCACTTCGTCTGCTGTTTGGAATACTCCTAAAATATTCAAAAGCTGAAAGCTGGAAATAGGATATCCAACTTGGGCAACTTGGAAATCAGATGTTTTGATCACTCCATTAGCCGAATGTAAGGCGAGCACCTTATTACGGTTCACGCTAAATGTGGCATCGCTACTCCAACGAAAATCTTTACCATTGATGTTCTGCGTATGCAAGGTAAGTTCTAGTCCTTTATTTTCCAATTCACCAATGTTTTGTATAGATGTAGAAACACCGGTAATCGGAGGCATGCCCACTGTCAGCAACAAATCTTTTTTATGCGAACGGTAGAAATCAGCCGTCAGGTTAACTCGACTATCAAAGAAGGATGCATCCAAGCCCACATTCACCTGATGAGATTTTTCCCAGCCCAATAGATCGTTAGCCATCGTTGAGGGCGTCACACCTAGTACAATCGATCCATCCGATACGGTTCTGGCCATGCCATATAGAGCTAAACTAGCATAATTTCCAATCAAGTTATTTCCTGCCACTCCATAACTGGCACGTACCTTCAGTTCATCGATCGCCTTAACATCCTTTAGGAAGTTTTCTTCAGAAAGGCGATATGCCAAGGATACAGAAGGGAAAGTACCCCATCTGTTTTTGGTGCCAAAGCGTGAGCTCCCGTCTCGACGAACCGTAGCTGTAAGTAAGTACTTATCTGCGTAAGTATAGTTTACGCGACCTAACCAGGAAAGCATCGTCCATTCACTGGTATAATCCGTTCCGGAAGATACCACTCCCCCACCAATAAGGTGTATGTCATCGGTAGGAAAATCCGAGGCCCCTGCTTGCATAATATCATCCTGATTTTTTTGAATAGTAAAACCCACCACCGCATCAATTCGGTGAACATCATTAAAGGTCTTTTGATAACTAGCGGTATTTTCATTGAGCCAGTTCATGGTATTGATCCGAGTACTTGCTGCCAAAGCGGTTCCAGTGCGACTAGTGGCTAGACCTATTTTAGAAGATTTCCACACACGTGACTGACTTGTGTTATAATTAACACCCACAGTTGATTTTAAAGTCAGTTCTTCGATGGGTTTATATTCTACATAGGAATTGGAAAAAACATTAGAATTTTTTCGTTTATCCGAAAAGTTATCAGCAATAATCAATGGATGCTCGACCGGAATTCCCAAAGGGTCAGAAAATTCGGAATAATACCCTCCATTTTCATCGTATACCGGGATGGTAGGATCGCTACCAATGGCCGAGGCAATCAATCCGCGATACTGGATATCTCCTTCTGCCCGCGCAAAGTCGCCGAAATTGTGTGTTCCGGCAAAGGAGGTACCGATTTTCACCTTCTTGTTTAATTCAACATCTAGATTGGCCCTAAGGTTAAACTTTTTGAAGTCAGAACCAATAATAATACCTTTCTGGTTCATATATCCACCAGAGATGGCATAGTTAATGGTTTCTTTATTGCCCGTGACGGATAGCTGATAGTTTTGGACCAAGGCTCTGCGAAAAATCACATCCTGCCAATTGGTACCCTTACCGGCAAACTGTTCTGGGTTTCGGAAGGCCGGTTTAACCACAGATGTACCATCGCGTACATCGTTGGGATCGGAAGCATTACCTCCTGAGAACACCCATGCATTATCACGCCCCTCTGCTACAAATTCGGCATATTCCTGCGGTGTCAATAGATCTAATTGATGTTGTACCTCTTGTATACCCGAAGAATGTTCAAAATTCACGGAAGAGACACCCCCTTTGCCTCGCTTTGTCGTAACGATAATGACACCGTTTGCCCCACGAGACCCATAAATAGCCGTTGCCGAAGCATCTTTAAGGACCTCTATGGATTCGATATCGGCCGGATTGATACTACTAAGAGGATTGACACGATTAACACCACTGACCCCCATAATACCAGAAACAGAATAGGAATCCGAACTATAGCCTGTTAATTCTGATCCACCACCCCCTGAACCAATTGGATAACCATCGATTACATAAAGCGGTTGACTTCCTCCTGTTATTGAGTTAATCCCGCGCAACACCATATTAACATTACCCCCCGGAGCACCCGAGGTTTGGTTGATCTGCACCCCGGCCACTTTACCTTGCATCATCTGATCAAAACTATTAGCTGCTGGTACAGGAACTAAGTCTTTTTTTGCTAAACTGGTTACCGCGCCGGTTAAGTCGCGCTTACGCTGTGTACCGTAACCGACAACAACGACATCTTCCAGCTCTTTGACGGCTGCATTTAGGCCAACATCGACTATGGCTCGATTATTAACAGCAATTTCCCGCGTTTGATAACCGGTATAACTGACCACCAATGTGGCATTTCCTGGCACTTCGATACTATAAACACCGTTTTTTCTAGCTCTGGCGCCCTTTTTACTTCCTTTTAGCATAATACTTGCTCCAGGAAGTGGCTTAGAGGATTCGGCAGCGGTAACTGCACCGGTAACTTTAATGGTCTTTGTTTGTGTTGCGGTACCCACCGCCTGCTTGGTGGTGTCGGTAGTTTGCTTTGTGGTATCTCTCGCACGTTTTGTGGTGTCAATAACTTGCGCGAAGAGAAGGATCGGAGAAAATAGCGACAGGGAAACTAACCCGACTAGACATTTGCCCCTCAGGGCATTCAATGGATGCTTCATAGGTAATCATTTAACAGCAAGAACTATTTAAATAAATTTATAATCCAGCTTGGATCCTTACTTGAATAAGAGCCAAGCTGGAAGTTAATTAACCTGTTTTAGCATCCTCGGGAATTTATTAACAATTTAAACGCCTAATGTTTTTATTTATTTCAAAGAATGTTAAGAAATGTTAAAAATATTGTTTTCTTTTTCTCGCAAAAAGAAATAAAAGCCCATCGCTTGGAAATTTGCTTCAACGGTAATACATCAACCTGCACATCACAAATTTCCTAGGCGATAGTTAAGCGGAACGGAAGGACTGTGCTTAAACCACTCCAACAGACCCCATCCATTTCGACTTTATCTCCTTGTCATTTCGACCGTAGTAGAGAAATCGACCTTATTTCACGTTAAAAGTAACACTATGTTTACCTGAGGTGAGCCACTCGTCCTGATCGGCCAGTGTTTTTCCTTTTTCATCTTTGGCTTCTCCAGTTTTTATATCAGGAAAAACAAGTTTCGCTTTCGTATTAGGCGGCACCTCTATTTCCAAATGCATGGTATTATTTTCAATGCGCCACGAAGAACTTATTTTTCCATAAACACTTTCGAAATCGGCTTTTGCGGACGTTATTTCCCCGCCTGGTTTTGGAGCTATACGAAACTGCTTATAACCTGGTATTATTTCATCAGGTTGTATTCCGGCGATATTTTTATACATCCAGTCGCCAATAGCACCATAGGCATAATGATTAAAAGAGTTCATGTCTTTATTTTGGAAAGTACCGTCGGGCTTAATACCATCCCAACGTTCCCAAATAGTCGTTGCACCCATCTTAACGGGATAAAGCCATGAAGGGTAAGTCTCTTGCAGGAGCAATTGATAGGCCACATCCAAGTAGCCAAAGCGACTGAGTACATGGCATAGGTAGGGTGTTCCTAAAAATCCGGTAGTGAGGTGATTATCGTAGCTCCGAATATTTTCTACCAAGCGTTTCGCTGCCTCTGCACGCATATTTTCTGGCAGTAAATCGAAGTTTAAGGCTAAGACATAAGCCGTTTGAGAACTAGAGACCAATCTTCCCGAGGGGGTCACAAATTCATGCAAGAAGGCCTTTTTTATCTTTTCCAAGAGTTGCTCATAGCGTTGTTTATCATCACTTTTATGCAAAACCGAAGCCGCATTGATCATCAGTTGCGCCGAATGGGCATAAAAACATTGTGCAATAAGGTATTTATCGGTAATAGCCGCTCTTCCGTCTCGGTCATCATTAGGAACATAAAAAAGCCAGTCACCAAAATGCCAACCTTTATTCCATAAGCCATCGGTACTATTATCTGTCATGAATTGCACCCAATTTACCATAGAGGTATATTGATCTTTTAAAATCTGTTCGTCACCATACACCTGGTAAAAATTCCATGGAATGATAGTCGCCACATCTGCCCAACCAGCAGATCCACCTTGCTCGCCATTAAACATATAGGGAACAACATGCGGAATAGCCCCACTTTTAAACTGATCGGCTTTTACATCTTTTAACCATTTAATAAAAAAGCCAGCGACATCTCGGTTATACGCCGCTGTAGTAAAAAATGCCTGTGCATCACCCGTCCAACCCAAACGTTCATCTCGTTGTGGGCAATCTGTCGGCACATCTACAAAATTCCCTTTTTGACCCCACTGAATATTATGTTGTAATTGATTAATTAAGGCATTAGACGTTTCGAAGGTACCTGTTTGTTGCATGTCTGAATGCAGTACCACCGCTTCAATATTGGCTAAATCAATCAACTCTTTAGCCCCGTCTATCTTGATGTAACGGAAACCCTGAAAAGAAAAATGCGGATGGTAGTGTTCTTCCGCTCCTCCTTTTAGGGTGTAGGTAAGCTGTTGTTTAGCACGACGCAGATTTTCAATATAAAAATTACCCTCCTTATCCAGCACTTCTGCATGGCTAATAACCACTGAATCTCCTGCTTGCCCTTTTACATGGAAATTCACCCAGCCCACTAAATTTTGGCCAAAATCTATTACTTTTTCCCCCTTGGGCGTCGTTATTATTTTAACCGGTTTGATATGTTCTTGCGTCTTTACCAGAGGAGCCGCCGATGAAATGAGATGCTCATACGATAGGGTATCGTTCACGAGTGCCGGTTGCCATTGTTGTGCGTTATACTCCGCAGTCGACCAATTCGCGATTTCTTTTCTGGCATCATATCGTTCGCCATCATAAATATCAGATAGCAGGATAGGGCCGTTTAAGCTCGTTTTCCAGGAATCATCACTGATGATTAACTGTTGTTCGCCATTGGTATATTCAATCACTAGCTGCGCTAATAAGGATAGGTCTTTGCCCCAAAAATTCCTTCCGCCCATCAAATTCCCCCGGAACCACCCGTCGCCCAACGATACACCTATGGCATTATCTCCTGATTTCACTAAGGATGAAACATCATATACTTGGTATTGCAACTGCTTGTGAAAGCTTGTCCACCCCGGTGTAAAATAAGCATCCCCGACCCTTTTTCCATTAATATACGCTTCGTATAAGCCATAAGATGTGATGTATAAGCGTGCCTGCTTTATTTTACCATTGGTATTCCACGCTTTACGGAACATGGGCGATGGCCCGGAGGCCTTCGGCGTATCTTTGGTATATTGAATCCATTTTGCTTTCCAGTCGCTTGGTGCTAACAATCCCATTTCCCAAAAGTTGACTGTACTCCAAGAAGAGGCATGGCCTTTATTATCCCAGATACGCACTTGCCAATAGTAGCGCTGGCCACTTTTCAGTTCATTTCCTTGATAGGCTATGTGTACTGATTGGTCACTGGAGACCTTTCCTGAGGTCCAGGATAATCCCTTATGGACGAACGATTTTGGATCAGTAGTCACCCTGATTTCGTACGCCGTTTGAAAAACATCCATTTCGTCCGACCGAATTTTCCAACTTAGTCTGGGGTGCGATTGATCAATGCCCAAGGGGTTGACTTGGTATTCACACGTGAGGTCATAAAGGGAGAGTGATTCTTTTGCTTTTACGTTCAGCACAGTACAAAAGATTAAAACGATCCACAAACTTTTCTGAATTTTTGAATAGCTATTTAATACATACATGGTTTATAACAATTAGTATACGGTATTAGAACCCTTTTCAAAGGTTTATCCACTAAAATTTTAATTTTTACCCTCCTTACGGAAGGCAAACTTTCCATTTTTTATTTTTCATACGTTACAATACGCACTGGACCCAGCAAACCGGATGTCCGCAAGGTATCATTCTTGTTGTAAGGATTAAAGGTGGTGAAGGTAACCCGTTGACTATTTCGAGGCTTTCCGTCCAATAACCATTGCGGCCATTTTCCATCTTTTACACCATCATCGGGGTATTGCTGATCGCCGATTAAGCGATTTACCCAAAGGTTGGCCACTTCGATTTTCAATACATTATCTTGCTGCTTAAGCACGTCCGTCACTTCCACACGCCAAGGTGCGGTCCATACTGTTCCCAAATCTTTCCCGTTTACATAGACCTTAGCCATGTTTTTTACTTGTCCCAAATCCAAGTATACCGGCTGCTTTGGTAAGATTTCCTGTACATCAAAATGTTGTTCATAACGTACAATACCCGAATAATACTTCATACTATCGTTGGATGATTTACTCCAATCGATCAAGTTGCTGGTGATAGTCTTTTTTGGTCCGCCTAAACGGGAATCAAAGGTTAATTTCCATAGTCCTTGCACATCTTGAACGGTTTTTAAAGATACGTTATTCCGAGAAGGTTTTTCGCCTTTCATCCCGCTATTTTGTTTTGGAAAGACAATAAAATAGCTTTGGTAGGATTCAAACTGCAACGGAATTTTCGTTAGTTGATGTTCTTGTTCACTAACATCTGCCAATAAACGCCGCTGCCCATTTAAGGGATCCCAAAGTTCTGGCTGTGAACCCTTATTTCTAAAGGTAATAGTCGTTGTCACGTGGTGTTCGGTCTTATTCGACACAAAATAGATATCATAATCAGCAGCCGTTCGATGCGTATACCGCAACGCATCGGATCCAGAAAAATCCTCCACTATTCCCTTTTTTTCTAGTATTGCCTGTACGACATCGTAGCTCGGATACAGTTCACCTTTTGCGTATAACGATGTTCCAGAGACTATTTCTCCTTTTCCGACCGGCTTGTTTTCTACCGGTTTCCCCATCGGGCCATCCCATATCTCTTTTACAATGGCTTTTAGTTCCGTATCGCCATTCGGATAATGAACGAGACTAGGTGATTGGTGTGGCGGGTTGGCGACAACGGTCGCTCCATCCTGTACCAATGTCCGTATTTTATCAGCTAAGGCAGGAGTCATACGCGTCGTATTGGGCAGCACCAACACCGCATAAGTGGCACCACTTGGAAAAACAACACGATGGTCTTTTACCCTTGCCCCCATTAATTGCAGCGGACTACAGCCATCAAAATTATATCCTTTTTTATCTGGCAACCCTTCATCATCGCTAAGCGCTGAGGCTGGTGGTGTAAATACTTGCGGTGCACCTTCTGGTGTAAGATAGAGGATATCAGCAACTGTTCGTCCCTGCTGCAGGATATAAGAGCATCGGGCAATATACCGATGGTATCCCTCTACTAAAGGCCACCACGTTTGATTTCTGTCCCAATGAACGCCATAAGGTCCCATAGTCATTCCCGGACGTAAGCTATCCGCCAATGCTTGATGTTGAAAAGTATGGTACATAAACTGATTAATACCCATCGCAAAAGCCCAATCACCCTGATTCTTCATCACTTCAGGATATTGTTTCCAAGCTTCATTATTCTGCGCCGTAAAAGCCTCGGCGGCTACCCGCTGTTTTCCACCAATATGCGCAATGGAAGTCGCTTCAAGTACACTAAAAACCGTGTTAAAACCGTAACCTTTACTCCAGAATTCCGCCATTGGAACATCGGCTATCGCCCCTAAATCCATATCCGAATTCGGGTTCATATCATAGGGTTCTATAGACAATTTAAGGTTATTATCGTGGCTGTATTGTTTCAGGTATTGCGCATGGTTAGCCAGTATCAGCTCTTGTGCCGTTAGGCGTAAATCCCATAGAAAGCGTTCACTGGTTTCTCCATCACCAACCGCATAGCCTGCATAAATGGGGTAATAAGGTTGCGGGTCATACCCTCTTCTCTTTTTAAAAGCTGCTCTGAAATTTGCCGTCCAGTTTTGGGCACCCATTTCCCAGCTATCGATATGCAAACGCTTCAATCCCCCTTGTTGTTCAGGCTTAGGAACACCAATTTTCTTCAATAAAGCACCCACATAATGATCGAGATGTGCCCTAAAAGCGGCGCTATCCATCTTATCTACTTCAAAACCCAGTCCAGGCATAGGTGCCGGACGAGTTACTGCACCATTATTTCGGCAACCAAAACGCATAATGGTCCAATTGCCTGCGGGTGCCTCCCAATCCAAAGAGCCATCTTGTTGTAGCTTGTCGCTTAAATCGATGATTTGCTTTGACTGGATTGCCATCTGTTTTGGTATTACCGAAGAATCGGGCATCGTTAATCGCGGTTTCACCCCTGGTGCGGAAGAGTAGGGAGCCCGATAATAAAGCGCTTTTTCCTCTATATCGGCTATCGAATCTCGATTCGGGATTGAGGGGAAAGCCAATACCGCTACATCCTGATAATAGTTTAACCATTTTTCCCTTAATTCCGGCGTAAGTGCTCCTTCCCCAAAAAACGGTTTTTTCGGTTGGGGTTTAGGTAGCTGTAGGTGCTGCATACGCCCATCGCCTTTGATCGTTACCCGACTGGCAACAAGATGTTGCATCGATTGTTCCGGTTTTACCCAAGGGCCACCGCTACCCGCCCATCCGGGACCAGAGCCGAGGATGACCTCTATTCCCAACCTTTCTGCTTCTTTCACCGCATAGGCAAAATGATCTTGCCATGTCTCACTTAAAAAATCAATATGCCCCCGGGGCACCCCAACGTTAACCTCCAGAAAAACCACACTTCCAATCCCTGCTTGCTTCATCGATTCCAAGTCTTTTGTCATGCCCTCTTTGGATAGGTTACCATCCATAAAATACCAATAAACGCCCGGTCGCACCGAATCAGGAGGGTTTACGAAAGCGCTGAATAAGTCTTCTGTATCCGGTTCTTTCGACTGGTGGCCGTTGGGCGACAAACAGGCCGAACAAAAGGCCATCATGCACAGTCCTACGAAATAAATCACGCGATTTTTTTTGAATACCATTTTTTATAAAAGGTTAATTCAGCATTAAGCTATAAGCCATATGCAATAGGCTATAAGCGGTATGCCATAAGCTGTATGCTTATAGCTTATAGCCTAAAGCCTAATGCTGTTATAAAACATATTTTCCTGCTTGCAATTCATACACTTGTTGGTTTCCCTGAATACCTACTGCCTTCATATAATCCTTATACGCCGCCAAGGATAATTGTTCATCCTTCGATAAACGTAGTGTGGCTGTACAATTTGGGGGAACCGTGATCTGCATGCGAAGCTGTCCATCTTGACGCTTCCATTTCACCTCGATCAAGCCTGCTGGAGATTCCATCGAAGCTTCTGCCCACGTTAAGGTAGGAATGGTAGGTGGACTAATCACAAAATTTTGGTAACCCGGTTTATTTGGATCTATTCCTATGCCTGCTACCCCATCGATATACCATGCACCAGGGAACAAATAAGAGCTATGCAATAAGGAGTGTCCCGGTAAATCTTTTTCCCACATTTCCCAAATACTGGTTGCCCCATTAGCCTTCATATAGCCCCAACTTGGATAGTCGGTTTGTGCAGTCATCGAATAAATGAGATCATCCCGATGCTGTTCTCGAAGCAACTTAAACAGTAAAGCACCTGCTGTAATACCGACATGAATATGCCCGTTCTTACGCACCAAAATTTCATGTTCCAATCGCTTCATAATCGGTTCGCGAAGTTCATGAGGCATTACATCGGCCAATAAAGCGGCTGCCAGGTTAGCCATGGAACTATCCGCGTAACTATGATCAGCCGCATTATAAAAACGCGCATGGATATGTTTGCTATAGTTATTGGCTTCCTTTTCCCAACGCTCGGCATCGGCATCGCGCCCAATCGTCCGTGCAATCTTCACGGCTGTTCGCAAATTATATACCCGATAGCAATTATTGAGGCACAGTGTTTCTGGCTTATCATTGTTCATCCCCTCTGCCGTTGCATGTGGCCAAAGCCAGTCGCCCAAGAAATCCCAATTCCCACCAAAGCGTTGTAGCAGTCCGTTTTCCGTATGGGTATCCAAAAAAGAAAGCCAATGGCTAATTAAGTCAAAGTTTCGCTCTAATATACGTTTATCGCCCTGTTGTTGATAAAACAACCATGGTAGGGTAACCACAATACCACCCCACGCGGGGCCTCCACCACCCATATAGGTCGGTGCGGTATGTGGTAGAATACCATTATTAAAAATTCTTCCACTCATTACCGCTTTACGCGCAAAAGACGTATCATACATATCGCCTACAATACTTTCCGTGCCACTAACGTCTCGCCAGTCTTCCATCCATTTGGTATAAAATGCTCCTACATGGAAGTTCAGCATACCCGTTTCACACGTAGCATGGGCATCCCCACCATAACCTAGTCGTTCCCGTTGCGGGCAATCGACGATATAACCTCCCAAGGATAAATTCTCATAAGTCCAACGTACCTTATCGTAAATCCATTGCTGCAACGCATCCGAACAAGCAAAGGTTACTGCAGGTTTATAGCCTGTACGCACCATCCATCCTTTAATATCCGACAATTTCGGTTTATGCTGCAAACCCTTAATCGTAATCCAACGTCCAGAGCTATAGTTAAATCGGTTACGGAAAGTACCTTTGCCACTTGCTCCTAGGATATAAGCGCTGTGCAAACCGAAGGTCATGTCTTCCTGTTCACGCTCCGAATAAAGAAATTGTACGGTATCCCCTGGATGACCTTTCAGTTTTACTTCTGTCCAACCAGCAAAATTGACGCCCATATCCACACGGAAGCTCCCGTCCGGCCGTTCTTCGATACCAACAGGTTTAATTTCTTTCGTCAAATAGTTTTTCTCTACCTGCTGTGCCGATAACGTTAACTCTGGGTGATAAACTACCGCTTGCTGCCAAGTGGATTCGTCTGCGGCTACGGTATTCCAATCGGGTAGTTCATCATGGGCATTCCATTGCTCACCACCCATGCGATTTGAATTCCAGACGCCCAATAGTTTATTCGGACTTTTATGTGTCTTCCATGAAGCATCGGTCAGCAGCAACTTATCCGGCCGTGCACTCGCCGAAGGTGTTTTTTCCTTAAAAATAGCGGCCTGCGCCCATACAATTGGCGTATTAGGCCGATCTTTGGTCACATAGGGGCCATGGATCGACCAAGAGGTACCCAGCCAGATGGCCACTACATTTTTGCCCTTCTTCAAAGCAGGTGCTAAATCATAGGTCACATAACGGGCACGCTTGGTATGATCAGTCACTGCCGGTGCCAGCACATCATCTCCTATCCGCTTGCCATTCACATAGACCTCATGAAAACCAACCGAAGCCACGAAGAGGGTAGCCTTTTGCGGTTGAAAGGGCAAATCAAAACTTTTTCGTAGCCAAGGGTCAACGATATTGCAATCGGCTTGCTTAGGATCAAAAAGCTGATCGGTACCGATCCATTGCGCCTGCTTTTCTGACGCATGAAACAGTCCGGTAGACCAATAGGCCGGTTCACTCCACGCCGATTGCTCCCCCTTTTCATCTTTTACCGCAACTTTCCAGTAGTAGGTTCGATCAGAAGCCAAGGCCTTACCACCGTATACGATTTGTTGCATAGTATTCGAACTCACCCATTTTGAATCCCAAAGATCAGCCTGGTCTTGTTGGAGTAATGCTTTACTTGATGCCACGAGAATCCGATAAGCCTGTTGCTTTTGTCCGAAAGTCTTTTCATGGGTCGCCGTTAAAATCCAACTGAAACGTGGTAGCGGTTCATCGAGCCCTGTCGGGTTTTCGAGGTATTCGTTCCGAAGGTTAACAGGCTTGATGCTGCTATCGGCAAAACACCACGACATCCCCAGATAGGGTATGATGAGCAGGAAAAACAAGCGTAAAATAGTATCCAATCGGTTCATCATATATTAGGGTATTATTTTCTCAAAGCTACAAAATTGAATCGCCCTCCGGGCGCAGCATCTCCATGCACATACCAATCCAATGGATCAGCTTGTTGCATATTATCCGACCATTTGAATTCAATATTTAAGTTGGGTGTTATACCTATTAATTTTTGAGGAATAGTGATCATTAAGCGGTTTTTAGACAGCTGATACGTTACCTTTGCTATTGTTGTCCATTTTCCCTGAGCAAAATGCTGTAATTTTTCTCCGGCGATTACCCGGTAATCATAACCACACCAACCTGTTTGTTGCGACCGATCAACATCTAGCCATAGATTCATCCAAGCGCTATCCCGATCGGTGGTAATCGGATCAACCGTTTCTGCATAGCAATAGAGATATTTCTGATCTTGCGCTACTTTCAGTTGTTTAAAATCGTTACGCCCTGTACGATCGACATATCGTATTGTAGGTACACGTGGAGCTCCTGGATAATCGCGTGCTAAGACATCACCCGTGTAATCACCGAAAGCAGGGGAAACCTCTTTCCAATCAGTCCAAGAGCGAATACGTTTCATCGGACTTAAAGCTGGTAATGGCGCTATTCCTTTATACCGTCTGATGTTGCTCACCAGTTGCATGTAATAATGGTCTTTAAGGTCTGCCGTTAGGGAAGGCTCGATGTCCCGACTGTATTCCGGACTAGCCTGATCTACAAATAAAGAATGCTTTTTATCTCCTTTTCTTCCTTGCCATTTCCCTGCAATCCATTCGTTCCATCCGGTGACGAAGATAAACGGGACATTCTGTTTTAACGCAATATCCCATTGCTCCTGAATATTATAGCCATAAGGTAAATCGTCCGCATTACCGGGAGCTCCCTGATGGTAACTCCTCCCCCAATTGCCCGGTTGTTTATAAAAGGCAGAACCACCCATTGAAGCCTCGAGGTTGGGATGTTGCGCTGTAGATACATTAATAATTTCCCGTTGGCCTTGTTTATTCACGTATACCTGTTGTGGTCGATTAAAATCAATCCAGGGCCAGCCCCCTGCCTTTTGCGGTTCATTCGGCCATTGTGATTCACGGATCGTAAAAAAAGAAGCATAATTGCTGCCAAGAGCCTCTTTTGACCAACCAATGATTAAAGGTTTTCCCTCCAAGTAATACCACGTATCCGGATGGCGATAAGGAGCCTCTGCTTTATAGCAATTGTCGTACAGTTCCTGCATGGTTTCACCCGATTGGGTATTGGTATAAAAGGCAAGCTTTGGCGGGTTTTTACCTTGTCTTTTAATCGCTTCAATGGCCTGCATTAAGGTATTTGCCTGCTTCAGGTAAGTCAAGCGGTTCGTCGCATCCAAAATCAATACATCCACGCCAGCATCGGTTAACAATTGTATATTTTTTAAGTGTACCCAATAGTCGCCTCCATGGTAATACCCATAAATAGGCTGCCCCCAAAAATAGTATCTGCCGGACACACCAGCACCCCCACCCCAATTGGGATCATTAAAATCTTCAAAAACAGCTGGATGTTTACTATAAAGTTCATGCAAGTCCCAATGCTGCTCCGAGATGGGTGAAGTGGGATCACCTTGCCATAAAAAATAGAATAAGGCTACCGTACGATCAGATCGGGAGCTGCCCACTTGATCGTATTGTGGCAATACCCTTCCCAATCCATCTGTCGCTGCGAGCGGTTGACTAAAGCTCCATTGATGGAGCAATAGTAATCCTATCACAAGCTGAAGCACTTTTGGTTTCATCAGAACAATCAATAAGGGTAACGCTCTATGCTAACTGGTCCGAGTAAACCACTTGGCCGTAGTGGACTGTCCTTGTGGTAAGGATTGACGTATGTCCAATGTTTGCGTTCCTGCTCCGGTAAATTTAAATCGCCGATTAATCGATTTACCCAAGTATTGACTACTTTTATGGTTATTTTATTCGTGCCATCCTGTACCGCTTCGGTAATATCCACCTTATAAGGTGGTGTCCATACTCCTCCAACATCCTTTCCGTTGACCTTCACTTTTGCCAAAGCGATGACAGAACCCAAATTTAGGTACAGTCGTTCATCCGCTTTTGGCTTCTGTATGGATAAGATTGTTTCGTACCATGCGGCACCGGAATAATACTTGATCGCAGCATCAGGATTACGTGACCAGTCGCTTAACTGTTTAAAGACGACGGTATCCTTAGGTCCTTCTGCCTGTTGGTCGAAGCGCACCTTCCAAGGTTGGTTGACCGTTTCAACATTTAAGGGTTGCGGAAAGTTAAGTCGATCTTGATGAGCAGCGCCACTTCCATCCTTTCGGAAGACAATAAAAGCACTTTCATACGCTTCTAAAGACAGTGGTACGGTAGTCGTCTGATCGTTTTCCGTAAATTCCGGCAGATCGCGTTGTCTGCCCGTAATGGCATTCCATAACTCGGGCAATTTTCCGCTAATCCGAAATGTTGGCTTAATGTTTATCTTTTTATCCGTCTGATTTGAGACAAAATAGATTTCCCCATTATCTAGGGTACGATGGATAAATAGTGCCGTATCCTGATCGGCTAGTTTAACGTCCGGCACGACGCCTATTTGGTTCAAGGCTTCCTGTAAACTTAGTCCATCCATCACCAAACCTTTACCATAAGAATGGCTTTTTACCGCTTTTCCATCCACATTACCCCATAATTTTTCGGCAATTTCCTGTACTTTTTTATCCGCCTGACCATAGTTTTGCAAACTCGGAGAACGGGTAGGTTTTGGCCCTAATATCGTTGCACCTTCGTTTACCAATTGTTCAATCTTCTCCAGCAACTCGGGCCGCATGGTTTCTAATTTGGGTAAAACAAGTAAACGATAGGACATTCCATCAGGCAAGACCAAACGACCATCTTTAACTTGAAGGTGATCGCGAATCACCTCACCGTTGATATAATCAAAGGCATAGCCCTGCGGGAGCGGTGGGTCTTGTATGCCGGTCATTTTGGGTGCATCTTCCCCGATAAAATAAGCCACATCAGCCACATATTTTCCTTGCTGCAAGAGATAGTTACACCGTTTCAAATAACGGACGAACATATCCATATCATAGAACCAAGTATTAAAGCGGTTAAACTCATTGCCAAACCAAGCGTTGACTCCAGGTTTTCGGTCTTCATAAGGCTGTTGAATGTAAACATGCAATAAGGTATTATTAATGCCTTCGGCAAAAAAGCGATCGCCACGTTGCTTCATCATGGCCGGATAACGGCCAAAGGTATTGCCCGCCGCAGTGAAGGACTCTGCCGAAACTTTGGTTTTACCATAAATATGCGCTGCCGAAGAAGCCGCCCGATTTTCGATATTACCTAAATCGCCTTCACTCCAAAACTCGCCCCCAATCTCATCCGATTGCCCACCATACTGCAAAAATTCGCCAGGGAAGCCCCAATGTCCATAGTTTTCCAGCCAAATGGTTAAGCCATTTTTGTGACTGATATCCCGCAAACCACCAACATATTCATAAGCCACATCGTCAGCAATTAAACGCCTTAAGTCCCAAAGAAAGCGGTCCGACTCATCTTGACTGCCAACCACATTTCCATACATCACGGGGATATAGGCCGTAGGATCGTAACCATAACGCGCCTTAAATTTGTTAATAAAATCATCCGTCCAATTCTGTCCGCCCATTTCATAACTATCTTGTACCGCAACTTTCCACGTCTTCCGGTCTGCGGCCGGTATGCGGCGTAGAATTTCACCCATAAAAGCATCGAAATGCTTCACGACTTGCTCGTGGTTCATCTTATCCACTTCCAAGCCTGTACCTTCCGGCGGAGCTGGACTATTTTTTACCCCCGTAGGTACCATACCGGTACGGAGCACCACCCAGTCGCCAGCAGGAGCATCCCAATTTAACGTACCATCTGCCGATAGGTTCGCCGATATATCCTGCACATCAGACGGTGTGATCAGAAAATCTTTATCCGTTATCTTGGCTTGTGTTTCCCATTGGTAATCGTGCCAATAAGGTAATGGAGTAGGATGCATCCTAGCCAATATTTTCTCCTTAAAACGTTCCACTTTAGGTGTAGGGGTGAGAGCAATTTCTGCTACACCAGCATCTGCCGATACCTCATCAAAAGTTACGCGAAACGACTTCGCTTTAATGGCATCGAAAGATACTGCGACGGGTGCAAATTGCTCGAAACCAACGTTAAGTTGATTATTACTGCGATCTATCGTGAACTGCTTCACCTGCTGATAATCGTTTCCTACCAAGGCGTCGAGGGTAACCTGCATTTTCATATTCCGCTTGGATGGCCATACGGTCAAACTTCTGGCGTCAAAATCTTCAGGGACAGTGAACGTAATCGCTGTTGCTTCTTTTTCAGGCAGCTTCACTTCCGTTTCCTGGTTATTATCCAACAGGTTGTGCAATAACGGCAAATGGGGCTTTGAGGTTATTTGAGTCGAATGATTAGCTAACGATTGGTTATATCCTTTTGGTGCGCGGAAGGCCACTACCCGCACATCTTGAAAATCCTCGTTCGGTTTAGGTAGTTTTACAGAAACTTTTTCACCTCCATGTACTAAGGTTTCCGAACTAGCCAAATAGCGCATAGCCTGTTCCGGCTTTATCCATGGTCCTCCCGACTGGCTCCAACCCGGACTATTAAAGAGTCCTATTTCGATATTCAATTCGGTGGCTTTCTTTAATGCGGCATGCAAAATGTCCCACCACTCATCGGAAAACAGTTGCACCTTTCCATAAGGTACATCATCTAAGCCAATGTTACCGATAAATGCACGGTTAATACCTACGGCCTTCATCGCTTCCAGATCCTTCTCAACCCCTTCTTTCGATATATTACCCGAAATCCAATACCAATACACACTGGTTTGGATAGAATCGGGTGGTGTCTTAAAATTTTCAGCGATAGTAGTCAAATCTGCTGATTGTTCTGATTGCTGCTTTTGCGAACAGGAAAATAGTAAACAACTAATTAGGCAGGTAATAAGTCTAACGGTAATGGTGTTTGTTTTAGTCATCATTCGAATCAGGTTTTATCTGGTATCTTAGAAGCCGTTTAAAAAAATCGTCCTTTCAGGTGGCGAGCTTTTTTCGCTTCTTAATTTATAGTTGGCAAGATACTATTAATGTTTATGACCATCATCCTGTACCCTCATGTTTCCCTGCTTATAAAAAACGCCATTGGCGATTATTACATGTTGTTGTCAGTATAGTTATTCCTTTAATTTGGTATAAATTTCAATTTACCCGATTGATCAATCAACAATTTTCCCACATGACTATGCCGTTTCTGGTTCTCCGGATGCTTCGGATCTGCATGCGTATGGTAGATAATAAAGTATTCATTCCTTTTTGACGTGGCAAGCAGTGAATTATGCCCGATACCGGAAACACCCATCTTCATGTTTTTATTGGCAATCGGATTTTCTATTGCCTTTGTCCAAGGGCCTAAAGGAGAAGATGCTGTTGCATAGCCAATACCATAGTTGGGCTCAAAGGTATGATTACCTGAATAAGTCATATAATAGGTGTCTTCATATTTAAAGACGGTCGGTCCCTCATTGCAACGATTGTGTGCCCAATTAACACGCTCCCAATCTTGTGAAGCCTCCAATAACTTAACAGTATCTGTAACAACAGCAGAAAGATCCTGATTTAACTTCATTCCATAAATTATACCATAACTATAACCATTTCGTTCGCCATTTTTACTAAAAAAGAGATAGGGTTGCCCCTGATCAACAAATATATGTCCGTCTATAGCACCAAAACCGCCATCGAATAAAGGGGCATAAAGATCGGTAAATGGTCCTTCGGGTTGATCACTAACAGCCAAAGCCAAACGAAGTCCTTTGAACTGATCACTAAAACCGCTATAAATCAGATAGAATTTGCCCATATAAGAAATTACTTCCGGTGCCCAAAATGCCCCTTTAGCCCAACAATTTTGCTTCTTTTCCCATAAAAGCCCTTGATATTCCCAATTGATCATATCATATGACACATAGCAAGGAAAGCCTTGATCGGCTGGGCCCGTTCCGGTTAGGTAATATTTATTGTGATAAGTATACATAAAGGGATCACCTAAAACGATAGGCTTACCTTTACACATTAACGGTCGGTGGGTCTTTTTGCCGACCTGCGCAACGGAAACAAAAGAAGTCGCTAATAGGAATAAAAGAAGAAACTTGTTCATAAAAAAGCAAACGTTTAAAATAGCTTATCAATTAGGCTGTTTATGTATCTGAATAAACATGTCCCAAAATAATAAACACTTTAGAAATAATTGTCCTGTACTGTTAAGGAAAAACAACGTTTAACAGGCTCAGTTCAATGGAATATGGTATCTGAGTAATCATATTCCATATAAAATAAAAAGGGTATCTTTAGTGCAATTAACACCATGATACGAGTGACGATGCAAACAATTTTTCGACTAAGGGTTTTACGTTATTCATTCGTTATAGGGCTAAGTAGTTGCTGGATTTTTAGCCGTGCCCAATCGCTTCCATTTCATTTCCATGTGGAAGAAGCTTCCGAATGGACTACCTTATTTGCCCATGATGATCACTGGATCGGTGGCGACGGTCTTTTTTCTATGGCTTTAAATGGCATTGATACCAGTGGAGCGTTTACCGATACGAAAAGTTTATTGGTATTCAGCGATAGCTTTTGGGGGAAAAGAGCCAACGGACAGGTACTTTCGGGCGGAACGATGGTTAATAATTGCGGCGCTTTTATACAAAAAAAAACAGGTCAGCCTATCGAGCTACATTTTTTTAATGGCGGCAACCTCCAACAACCGCAATCGCTTTTTAAACCGACCATTCCCAAAGCAACGGCGAAGAGCTATTATTGGTTAGGAGACGGTTTTGTCAATCAAGAACAACAGGGAAAATTATATTTACTGGCATACCTAATGGAAAATACCGGAGCAGCTGTTTTCGGATTTAAAGAATTTGGGAATGCGTTGCTGATCATTGATCATCAAAAGGAAGCCCCGTTTAAACAGGTAAAACAACTACAAACGCCTTTATTTGCCGATTCGGCAGCGCATCGAGCGTCTTATTCCTTCGGTGCAGGCGTTCTGGTCAATACCACTTGGGCCAAAGTATCCCGTCCAGATGGTTTTGTTTATATTTATGGTGTACGCGGAGCAAATAAAGCGTTATTAGTAGCCCGGGTACGGCCAAAGGATATGGAACATTTTGATCGTTGGACCTACTGGAATGGCAGCCAGTGGGATCCGAATATTTTGCATGCCACTAAAATCGCGGATCAAGTTGCTAATGAATTGAGCATGACACCACTTGCAGATGGACGTTATTTGTTAATCTTTCAAAAAAACGGCATTGAACCGACGATTGCTATGCGGGTTGCCGAAAGTCCTATTGGGCCTTTTGGACCAACGATACCCCTCTACCAATGTCCGGAACCAGCTCAAAACAAAAATTTATTTGCCTATAATGCCAAAGCTCATCCTACCCTATCCAATAAGGGTGAATTATTGATTAGCTATCATGTGAACTCTTTTAATTTTTTGGAAGATTTTAAAAAGTCACCCAACACCTTTTCGCCAAAGTTTATTCGGTTGGTGTTTGAATAGAGAAAGAGAGATAATCTAACCTTATAGCAGGAATTAGCTAGCGAAATACCATTTGCAGGATTAGTTTTTAAAACCCTATCTTTAGCTATGCTAACGAACAAAAAACCACCCGTCATTATCGTTACCGGTGCAGGAATTGGCATTGGTTATGAAATTTGCCGGACCCTGCTAGAAGAGGGTTATCATGTCGTACTGAACGACATTTCGGAAGATCTTACCGAACAGGCTGTTTTCAGCCTACAAGATAAAAAAGGCCAGTGTGTTGGTCAAGCTGGCGATGCATCCGACATGCAGGCTATTCAACGGCTTGTCACTAAAGCTGTTACCACCTTCGGGTATTTGTCTGCAGTAATTGCCAATGCTGGTATTACGGTCTATGGTGATTTTCTCCAATACAAACGGGAAGATCTACAGCAAATTTTGCAAACCAATATCATAGGAAGTTTTTTTCTTGCACAGGCAGCTGCTAAACAATTTATTGATCAACAAAGCGGTGGTTCCATCCTATTGATGTCTTCCGTAACCGGGCACCAGGCACACCGTAATTTAGTGGCTTATGGAATGACCAAAGCTGCGTTAGAAATGTTAGCAAAAGGATTGGTCATCGAACTTTCGCCTTACGCCATAACCGTCAACGCCATAGCGCCTGGGGCAACCCTGACGGAACGCACGACGCAATTTCCGGATTATGAAAAAATCTGGTCGGGCATTACCCCCTTAGGCAGACCGGCATATACCGCTGATATTGCTGCGGCAGCTAAATTTCTGATTAGCAAAGAAGCTAAGCACATTACCGGACAAACCTTAGTCATTGATGGTGGTTGGACGGCCGTGAGCCCTTCACCGCCGTCGTCCTAATTGGCAACAGCAATTTGGTAGTTACCAGATCCTAAAGCCAATAATTTTATCCAGCCGTTCACTGCGTTGGCTGCTTGTTGCTTACCATTGACCTGTACCTTTATCTTTCCTTTTACCTGTTTTGCAGGAATCCATAGGTCGGCCTTTGTATTAGCAGGAATTTTGGCTTCTATAAAAAATTGACTATCTGACTGCTGGCAATCAACTTCAATTGCTCCTTTAATTGTAGGCACCTTTATCCGGGCATATTGCAGATTGCCTATCTGTGGTTTAATCTGAAAATGATCCCACCCTGGCTTTAGGGGTTCGACTCCCATTAACTTCCGCGGAATAATATTAGCCGGCACGGCACCCCAAACATGATTCCAGTCCTGATTAGGCTTATATTGATTTCCCCAAGCTTCCATCGTTATCGTACTGCCTTCGCGAATCATGTTATACCAACTTCGTTGCGCAGTATCGGTCAATAAGGAAAGTCCATAATCTCCATCATCGGCATTATAGATGGCGTCCATTAAAAACTGGCTTCCGTAAACACTACAAGCCAAACCCCTACTACGCACAAAGGCAAGTACCGTGGATTTATATTTTTCTGGCACCAGCTCAAAAGCGAGAGCAAACATATTGGTATGTAAAGAAGCATGGTTGGTGCCTATACCATCCCGGTAAATCTTTTGTTTAGGATCGAAAAATTGCTTTTGAAAAACTTGATAAACCCGTTCCGCTTTTCTTCCATAATCGGAAGCTTCCTGTTGATAACCCAAAGCCTTGGATAGCTCGGCCATACCGCGTAAGGCTTTATAATAATAGGCATTCACCACGGCATTATAATCCGTAAACACAAAACCATCGGTCTCACCTACATCATCCTTTCCTAAGCCTAGGATACCGCTGTGTGGCCAATCTACGATATCCTTCAAGGCTTCACCATTGAAATGTATAGACCGTAGAAAGTCGGTATGCTGCTTACCTGTAGTCGTACTGATTAACCCGTTGGCTTCTTCCAACGCCGTCAGTGTCTTCGCTTTCAGATCCGCATAATATTTACGTGCCGAACGTAAATCGCCTGTATAAAGATAGTCGTTCGTTGCCATAAGCACCGATTGTAGAATCCATTCCGTTGGCCAGGTCGCGTGTTTGATAAGGTATTCGTGCGAGTAGCGAGCAAGGGAATATTCCTTGTCTACCGCATAATGACAGAGTTGATTGATATAGGCATCTGCCTCGTAGGGTATTCGTTCCCGATCGCCATCGACGTATACTCCAGCAAAGGTTGTCGCTTTCACGCTATATTTACATAGTTCCCATATTTTATTCAGCACGGAGTCTGAACTCTCAAAAAACGCAGCCTCATCATTAAACGGATAATTTACCACGCTACGCACCACATTTTCTTTGGTTAATTTTCCTGCATAGCCTTCTAGTTCGATGTAGCGGAAGGGCAAGACCTCTCCAATATAATCGGGCATCAACACCGCCGTACTTCCCGTATTCCGCTTATCCGGATGAAAACGGATCTGATAGGTATGGATACCTTGTTTCAATGGTAAACGATAGTTACGGTAGCGAATCGTTCCTCCCGGTTGTCGATTAATACGGCCATCGGAGGTTAAGGCCTCTCCAAAGTGCACAAGTACCGTATCATCCTCCGTGTGGCACGCCAACGTCAATTTCAATTGACCAAATGCATCTTTTCCAAAATCGGCGAAGACCAATCCCGTACCTTGTCGCATCGTTTTCGGATAGGTATCTGTTTTTGCCAGCGGGTAGCGGACGGTTTGGTAATCGACTAAGGTTTTACCGGTATAAAAGACTACAGGCTTGGAGTAAGGGCTTTCTTCGCCAGACGTATCCCAGACCTTCACTTTCCAATAATAGCATTTTTGCTCCTCTAGTGCAGGCCCTTTATAATCAACAGCAGTAGAAGCTGATGCACGTATTTTCCCTGAATCCCAAATAGTTCCCTTATTGGCAGCCAAGCTATCCGGGTTATCTGCAACCAATAGGCGATACGCTTGCTGCATGATATTTTCGCCCTTGGAAGCTATTTCCCAGCTAAAAGCAGGCATTTTGCTTAACAAGTGTACCGATTGTGTTTGTTCAAAAGCGGTCTTATTCCACTGTGATGGCACGGGATAACCATTCACCGATTGGTAATCGGAAAAGGCTAAAAGGTCACATCGCAGTCCGACAGGAACAAGCGAATGATTGACAGCTGGTGTTTGCGCTAATGTTGTGGTGTACCAAAGGAAGGGTAATATTAATCGAAGGATTTTGTGCATGTTATTTATTTGTTTTATTGCTAATAGTCCTATTTTTAATATAGTCTTTCAACTTGAAGTGTTACTGGCCCCAGCAAACCTGCCTTCAATAATTGCCAATCATCACGGATGGTAATGTTTGTCTGCGTATAGCGCTTTTCCTTTGGTAGCGCGCGATCGCCCACTAGTCGATTACGCCAACTATTGATCACCTCTACTTCCAATTGATTTTGTTGTCCCAGTTTCAGTCCATCTAACTTTATCCGATAGGGTGGCGACCACACAATCCCTAGATTTTTGCCATTCAACCATACGCAGGCAATGCCTACATCCGCTATCTGGCCTAAATCTACATAGTATGTTTGATTTTTGCCTCCTTTTGGGATAAAAGATTGTTTATACGTTGCAGCGCCAGAATAGTATTTGATGTTTTCGTTCGTATGATCCGCCCAGCTGATCAACGTTGGAAAGCTAATGTGCTTCGGCTGCCCGAAACGGTTTTCAAACGCAACTTCCCACGGTTGCTTGAGTGTATCTACCACGGTGTATGATGCGAAATTTTTACCAGAAGCAGCACCCTGTTGATCGAAAGGGATCGGCTTTCGGAAAACAACAAACCACGAACCATAAGGTCTAAAAGCAATGGGCACTTGTGTCACGCCATTCTTCTGCTGGTATACCCTGGCTTCCCGGATTTCGCCGGTTTCAGGATTCCAAAACTCAGGTAACTTTCCACTTACGCGAAAATCAACCGTCGTTTCTACGGCTTGTTTATTTTGGCTACTCAGGAAATAATAATCTTCTTTCCCTTGTCGTTGCTGATGAATATAATCAAAAACCGTCGAGTCACTCGCATCTACGAAACGGCAATCCGGTTGTACATGTTGTGCCAATAGCCATTCTTTTGCCGTATATCCCCATGCAACAGTACCTTTTCCTACTTTCCGACTACCCTTGGAGGTGCTTACTTTTTCTCCCCATAAGGTGTTAGCCAATTGGTGAATCGTTTTATTAGCAGCTACTTCCTCCTCCAAACTCATGGTTCTTTCCGTTTTTGGTCCAATGACCGTTGCACCATCTTCCACCAATTGATGGATTTTCTGCAACGCTTTTAGTGACAATACGGCATGTTTCGGTAATACTAATACGCGGTATTGCATCCCATACGGGAGTTTGATCCAGCCGTTTGCCACATGCAATTGCAGTAAACATTCTTCATTGATCACATCATAATCAAAGTCGGGTAAGGCCTTTGCTGGATCACTAGCCTTCAACGTAGCAATGTTCGGTACTTGATCACCATAATAATACAACACATCGGCAATAAATTGACCATCCTGCATCAGGTATTGTACGCGGGCCATATAATCAAAAAAGGCCTTCGAAAATTTCCACCAAGTGATATTGGGATTAAAATGTGTTCCTGCAAAGTATTCTTGTCCCGGCAGCCCCATTTCTTTGGGCGAATTGGTAAAGGTATGGAGATACGCTTTATTGAGTCCGGCACAAACCTCGTGATCAAAGCTGGGCTTCATATCCCTCCAGATCACATCATCCCAATGATGACCAATAGTGGTAAAACCCTCGGCCGCGACCAACTTTTTCCCATAAATATGGGCAGCGCTGGAAGCCTGTTTAACAAAGAAGCGTGCCGCTGGCGTTGGTCGATGGCCGGAAGGCGACCAAAATTCGCTCATCACCAGATCACTTCTGCCGTAATTTTTAAGTCCATCGATAGGTCCAAGATGCGGACCACCTGATTCTGGATGAATCCCGATGCCATATTCATGTGCTTTTTGAGCAAAAAAAGCATAGTGGTTATCTGCGATGCAATCGCCGATGGTCTTTCTAAAATCAAACAAAAAGCGATTACTTTCCGTCCGGCTATTGATAATTTTTCCAGCAATAACCGGTAGGTAAGATAATAGGTCATAATCTCTACGTTGCTTAAACTCCGCACGAAAATCATCCGTCCAATTCACTCCACCAAGCTCCCAGCTATCGGTATGCAAGTAATTCAAGGTCGTTCCAGCCAAGGTGTCGATGCTTTCGAGCAAGGGACGAACATTGCTATTCCAATAGCGCAGAAAATGCTTTTTACTCATATAATCCAGTACAAGCCCTTGCCATTGTCCGCTAGCTGTAGACACATGCGCACCATTGGTGGTATAACCAAAACGCATGATGGTCCATTTACCAGCCGGAGCCTGCCACTGCAAGACACCTTTTTCATCCATCTGTTTAGTTAAATCCATTACCTCCTGGATTGTCGCATGTGCTTTTTCGTCCTTTCCGTAGGTATCGTCCAAGAAAATATGACTCATATCCGTAGCCGAACCCGCTGCTTCTTTGGAGGCAATTTTCACCGCTAAATCGCTTACTGGCTTAATAGTTGTATCACCATCATGCGCTGGAATGGCGACAATTGCAATATCCCGATAGAAGTTGTCGCGGTGTTGCGGCAGGGCTAATGGAAGCTGCAATGCCCTGTTTCCAGAAACCGTTATTTCTGACCAAGTCAGCAATTTAGCTGCTTCTTCTGGTTTTACATCCGGGCCTCCTAAGTTCCAGCCGCTTTGAATGCTTAGCCCCAGTTTCAATCCTAGGCGATGTGCTTCTTTCACTGCATGCTCAAATAAAGCCCTCCATTCGGCGGACCCGAATAGTGGGCCTTGGGGTACCTGATCGTTGCCTCCTTGATCTTGGCCTCCTGCATCGAAAATTAGAGCACCATTAAAGCCCTTTTCGTGCATGTCTTCCAGATCATGCGTGATGGAAGCTTTTGTAACATTTCCATTCAGCCACCACCAAAAACAGCTGATACCATCTTGAGCAGTTGGACGCCGGAAGCGATCTTCCGACAATAAGGGCTGCTCATTGGTCATGATCTGTTGATCTCGGGCGCCGAGGCATAAAACGAAAAGGAACAGTAAGAGTACTTTCGGTAAAAAACGCATGATGATGAAATTTAAAGAAAACTATCTATTTTCCCAACCGGGGTTTTGTTCTAAAATTTGATCCTTATTGGTATCAATGATCGTATTCGGGATTGGCCACAGATTATAATTAAAAGTCAGCGTTGCTTTCGCTTCCGGCCAATAGGCATATTCTTTAATACGATCAATCGCAATGGTCCCCGACATCCGCAATAAGGTATTCCATCTATTTTCTTCGTACACCAGTTCTCTAGCCCGTTCGTCGAGAATAAGGTTAAACTGATCATCTACATCGGCTGCTGTCACCAAATAAGTACAATGTGCTCTGTTACGTAGCAAATTAATATCGTCTGCGGCGCCAGACTTATTACCTAAACGTTGTTTCGCTTCGGCACGCAATAAGATCGTTTCCGATAAGCGGATAAAATAATCGTCCCGAAAGAGGTTGCTCATATTCTCACCATCTTCAACCCCTGTATATTTATCTGTGGCAATTTTACAAGATACGGGATAACACAAACTCCGGTTTGCTTGATTCGTTGCGGCATCGCTACTGCTATTATAGAGCACTTCCCAAGGAACTGGTTTCCCATAATAAGGTGAACTTGATACATTCCCAATGAATTGACGCTTAAAAACAATATCCGAGTTACGCATATCGTTGCTCCATTTATCTTCGTATATCACATCCCTGGTATACATCGTTGGAATCAACTGGGCAATCCCTCTACCGCCCACATCTGGCCCAGTACCTGTTAAATGTCCTGAAGAGCCATCCCGGAATACCGGCCCATAGACTCTTGAATAGGGTAGCTTCGATTTACCATCTTCGGCTTTGTACGCGGCATAATCAATCTGCAGGGCCCAAATACATTCTTTATTACCATCTTGATAGTTTACATTATTCTCTTGAAAGAGATCCCAATAGACATTTCCTTGAGATTCTTGTGCCCGGGCACCAAAGCGATTGGTCATGAGCGAAAAAGTACCCCCGTCGATCACTTTACTCGCATAGCTTATGGATTGATTAAATGCCGATTGCGCATCTCCTCCATCAACGGCGAGTTGGATACCTTGTGCCAAGTAAGCCCGGGCAAGCATATGCTGTACTGCGCCGCGCACCAATCGTCCACCTTCCGCAGTGGTTTCCGGCAAGTCATTTTCAATAGCTTTTAGCTCATCGATAACAAACTGGTACGTTTCCACCCGGCTTGTCCGTTTAAAATCATATTTAGGTTCGGTCGTAATATCCGTTACGATAGGTACCCCGCCAAATAGTTCACCCAAATTAAGGTATGCAAAAGCCCGAAAAAAGCGTGCTTGCCCAACAACATAAGCTTTCTCTTGGTCGGTAGACCACGTAATATTCGGCAAGTCGGCCGAATAAATAGCCAAATTAGCTTTCGCAATAAGCTGATACCACGTACTGTACACATTATAAAATACCGTATTATCCGGATTGATATTTCCATAATTATTAAAGCTACTTCCGCGGCGAATACTGGCCACGTCGTACATGTCTGTCCCATTACCCTTTAAGGCAAGTATCCATTCCTCACCATCAGGGTTCGCCCATAAATCTCGTAATTGTGAATAAATAGCCACCACAGCCTGGTCGATCTGTGCAGCCGTACTGAAAGCATTATCCACCGTATAAAAGGTAGGTGGCGTTTCCTTTAAGAAATCTTTATCTGACTGGCAGCTTGTTGTGCTTAGAAGGATTCCCATGATCCCCGTTAAGCTATATATTAACCATTTTTTCATCTGTTTATTTTTGTTTTTTAATTGTCAGATGGAGCCTTTGATGATTAAACCCCGAAAGGGCTCATGAACACAAAAGCAACATTTACAATCCGTGAATAAGTAATTATTACTTTGTGTGCTCAACCATTATTTTAATCATGTCGGGTTCATGTCCGTTTCATTTAGTACCTCATTAAAAACTCATATTAACCCCCAGGGAATAAGTAGACGCTACCGGCATGCGTGCTCCTGCACTGGTATCCGATTCTCTGAGGCGTGCACCAACTTCCGGATCACCACCTACCCAATTGGTAAAGGTGGCTAGGTTTTTAGCGGTAGCAAATACCTTCAAGGCATTGATATGGGCATTTTTCAACCAAGGTTGATTAAAGGTATACGATAAAGTTACATCTTGTATGCGTACAAACCCCCTACTTTGCAAGCCCAAGAAACGCCCATCACCTGCAAAGGTTGCCGATGGGTATTCGTTGCTTCTGTTCTCGGGTGTCCAATAAGGAATATAAGGAAGATTATCGTTAAAACGGCCCGTACCATTTACCAAATAGGCCGTTGCATTGTCTTTCAAGAAGGAATTATTGCCTCCGAAGGTACCGGTAACCATGACATATAAACCGAAATTTTTGTAATTCAGGTTACTGCTAAAATTTAATTTGAAATTTTCCTTTCTATAGCCCAATATCTCTCTATCGGCCGCTGTTATACCCGGTACCCCATCCAAATCCTGGTATTTCGGTGCTCCAGCCACCGCTCCAGTCAATTCCATGTATTCGGTATCTTCGGGTTGTACAATACCGATTTGTCGATAGCCGTATATAGCTCCTAAAGCATGTCCGATAAACAGGCTATTGGCAATATCATCATCTTCCCATCCATCCCCATCCAGATCATCTCCATAGAGGGAAACCAATTTGTTGAAATTCTTCCAGAAGGTAAGCGATGTTGTCCAATGCAGATCATCTTTTTGTACATTGACGGTACTCAAGGTTGCTTCCAAACCCGTATTATTAACCTGTCCCATGGACGTTTTCATCTGCTTAAATCCCGTCATGACGGGTATGTTTCGCGTAAAGATTTGATCAGTCGTTTTGGCAAAATAGGCATCGAAGTTAAGCGAAATTCTATTATCCAACCAAGCAGATTCAAACCCGGTATTCCAAGAAGAGGTTGTTTCCCAACCTAGCAAAGAGTTGCCCAATGTATTTTGGAATAAACCATAGTAGATTTTCCCCGGATCATTCGAAAATTCATAGCGGGCACCGCCACTGGCTGCATTAGCGACAGTAGACAAGGTTCCATAAGGCTCAACTCCCTGATTACCATTTTGCCCCCATGAAAATTTAAGTTTTAAGTCGTTTAGTAAGGTAAAAGATTGCATAAAGGGCTCATTCGTAACTCTCCAGGCCAAGCCAGCAGCCCAAAAATTGGCCCATTTATTATCGTCGCCAAATACCGAAGCCCCATCCCTACGGTAAGATCCGGTGAAGAAATACTTATTGTCAAAGGAATAATTCACACGGCCCAGATATCCGATATTTGTTCGAACGTAGGGTTGCGGGTCTCCACTCAGATCGATCTGCTGTACAGTAGCCTTATGCAATCCGTTAATGCCTAGAGTGGTATTTCCATTGGCGGCAAAGTCACGACCAATAGCATTTACCCGTTGATAGCGTGTATAGTCGCGCGTTGCCACGGCAGTGACGTCTAATGAATGTTTCCCAAATAGCTTGTTATAGTTGATAATATTGTCGACTACGTAACTATACGTTTTGCGGTTATCCATGCTTCCATTGGCATTCGTTAGAAAACCTTGTACTGTCGCCGGACTATATCGATCGGGCGATTCCCCTTCCTGAATATAATAACTTTCGTAATAAAAATTACCATAATAGGTTTGATCCTGGTTTAACAGGTAATTGATGCGATAACTCAATCCGTCTACCCAGGGCACTTTGATCGTCGCATGTGAGTTGAGACGATAATTATGCAAGAGATCCTCATTATCGCGTGTTCCATCGTTAACACCCCATAGCGGATTGACGCCCGACTGGGTATAGGGATATTTTTCTAGATTTCCCTGATCGTCCCGATACATGACCCCGTAAGGCGACATGGTTTGTGCTTCAATAATATTCGCTGCGACGCCCGAATAGTCTCGACGTGAAAAACCAGCATCCACACCAACTTCCAACCAACTGGTAATATTAGCATTCAACTTGCCCAAAATAGACATCCGGTCGAATTGATCACCTACGACGACACCTTTATTATTATCGTATGAAGAAGATAAGTAGTAATTGATATTCTCGGTAGCTCCTGAAATTGCTGCCTGATAATTCTGCATGACCCCTGTACGACTTACCTCGTCTAGCCATACGGTTTCCTTTCCTGCTTCGCGATTCGCCAATTCACCACTCTTCATCCAAGTGGTTGTTCCTTCCGTATATTGATTTCGGGCGTTCACCATGTTGATCCAATCTTCACCCTTGAGCATCACTGGTTTGTTTTGCCAATTCTGGAATCCAGAGGAGGCGTTAAAGCTGATCATCGGTTTTCCAGTGCGCCCTTTTTTGGTGGTAACGGCAATCACACCATTAGCCGACCGTGAACCATAAGCAGCTGCGGAAGTAGCATCTTTCAATACATCAATACTGGCAATATCGTTTGGATTAATGTCGCTCAGGCTACCCATAAAGATGACACCATCTAGCACAATGAGTGGCGTATTGGTGCCACTAATTGAATTTTGTCCGCGAATTTGCATGGCCGGTTCTCCACCAGCAGTATTACTGGCACCAATATTCAGTCCGGCGATATTACCTTTTAATGACTCTAATACATTGACGTTTGGTGACATGGCTATGGGAGAATCCTCCAGTTTTAAAGACCCCACAGAACCTGTAAAATCTTGCCGTTTTACCGTTCCATATCCCACCACCACTACTTCATCCAATGCCGCTTCATCTGGCTTCATGGTAATGGTTAAAGAAGCTTGTCCGTTATACGCCACTTCTTGTTTCTGGTAGCCTAGGTAACTTACGATGAGTACGGCCTGTGGCGGTATATTAAGCGAAAACCGACCCTCATTATCGGTGCGAGTTCCCAAGCCCGGATTAGCTTGAACGCTAATTGATACACCTACCATGGGTTCTCCCGTTTCATCCCGCACCACACCACGGACAGGTACATCTTGCGGGGCTATGGCCTTTTGCTTCTCCCGAATAAGAATCGTTTTATCGGCATAAACAATATCAAATGCATCGTTTTGGTTAATATACATTGTCAACACCTCTTTCAGGGGCATATCCTTCACATCGAGGCTTATCGATGGGATTTTGGCCTGCACAGTACCATCACTAATCACGTTATACCCTGTTTGTTTAGAAATTTGATACAAGACATGTTTTAAGCTTGCATGTTTAGCTTTCAAGGTAATTTTTTGCGCATAACTGGTTGCGTGTCCCTGAAATATCGTCAATACGAGTAACACTAGTGTACATTTGACGACAAATAACATTTTCAGTAGGTAAGCAGATACACTTCTACTTAAAAAAGTAGTATGGTTAGTATACATAGTAATCAAAAATTTATAATGGTTGGTTTATTTAATTTCAAATTCGTTGTTTAGTTTGCAATGACCATAATCCTCCTTTTTTTAGTTGTCTGGTTCGCTGGAATAATATCAAAAGATACCTTTCCCATTAATTCGATATCGTTTAATAGTTTTGTTAAGCTTTTCGAACGGTCATAAACTCCAAGAAAATGAACATTTTCTACAGGTCCCTGATAGCTCACATCGATGTCGTACCATCTCGCTACTTGTTCCATAATTTCTTTCATGTTTTGATTGTTGAAGATAAAATAGCCCTCTTTCCATGCTAGCGCCTCATCTAGATCAATGGACGAGACTTGAATATTAGGGTCATTTCTACGTGTCAATGCCTGTTGACCCGGCTGCAGCATCACATGATGACCTAACAAGTGACTGTCTTCACCGGTTACAACTCGCACTGCACCACTCAATAAGGTTGTCGACGATTGGTTTTCTTCCGGATATGCGCTAACATTAAATTTTGTTCCTAGAACTTCTATTCGTTGCAGACCAGCATCTACAATAAAGGGCTGTGTCTTTTTTTCAATCTCGAAGTAAGCTTCACCTTTTAGTATAACTTTTCGTTCTTGCTTGGAAAAACGTGTTGGAAAGCTAATAGAAGACGCTGAATTGAGATAAACCAGCGAGTGATCGGGAAGCATAATTTTAAACTCGCCTCCTCGCGGAATATCGATGGTGTTCCATGCGGTTTCTTCTGCAGAAGATATATCAGTCGTATCGGTAGCCAAAGAAAGCGTAACCAAACCTTCGGACACTTTAGCTAAGCTTATTCCCTGTTGTTCCACGTGCGTACCAACAGGTGCATCGCTCAATGCGATTTGTTGTCCATTGGCCAAGGTTAGCATCGCTCGGTGTGTTCCAGGTGGAATAGTTGTATTTAGGTGATCAGCTACCCTTGACTGCCCCACAAAGCGTTGCATATATCCCATATAGGCTGCGACAGTTGCCAGCAGTAACACTGCGGCAGCAGCTATTCGTTTAATCCATATCTTACGTGACCGCATAGCAGGTTTTGAGTGAATGGCCTTTTCGATATGGTTCAACATCCGTTGTTTATGTTTTTTTTCGCTTGTAGCAAATGCTTCCGGAATGTAGAATTCTTCATCGGAAAATTGATCATACCAAGTCGAAAACTCTTCCATTTCCTCCTTGGAAATGGTTTTATTTAACCATTTGGCAGCTAGCTCGTGATATCTCTTGTTCGGATTCATAACCTTGGTTTACTTATAGGTCAGCTGTATTCACGGAATCCCTTAGTCTAGTATCTTATTTTTTGCAAAAAAACTCACGTCTGGGATTTCGCTACAATCTTTGTACTAAATCGTTAGGTTTTCACTTAACTGTAGTTGTTGTAATCGAGGACACGGGGGGTGTTAAAAAACAAGGGAAGCATTGAAAACATTAAGACAATAAAGGCATGGTGAGACAACCTAATAAAATGTCCTTAATTAAAGCAAGGTATATAAAAAGTGGCTCAATTTAGCGCGTAACGTTTTGGTCGCTTTATTCAAATGTGCTTCAACGGTTTTTTCCGCAATCTGCAACTCTTGGGCGATCTGTTTTTGGGAAAAGCCATGGTCGCGACTCAATTGATATACCAATCTACATTTCTCGGGTAAGTCGTGGATTGTTTTGGCTAGCTGTTCCTGCAGTTCTTCAAAAGCCAACCATTCTTGGGTGGAGTTGTCTACGGTAGATGTCTGCAACAAAGCATCAATATACTGTTGTTGGTTGTGGTATTTGCTGAATGTATTGATAATTTTATATTTTATAGAAACCGCTAAATAATTGGAAAGCGTTGTTTGAAGCTGAATCTTTTGTCGGCGGTTCCAAAGGCTCACAAAAATATCTTGTACCACCTCTTCCGCATCTTCCAAACAATCCAAACGTTTGGCAGCAACCAAAAACAGTTTTTTCCAATACCGATCATAAATGGTTGTGAAAGCCTTGTGATCATCATGATCCGCCAGCAAGCAAAAAAGTTCCTGATCTGTTAATAAGCGATAGCTTTGCATGGTTAAATTGGTTGGTGCTGCTATAAAGCACCAACAAACTTAATCAATCGCTCAGATACGAGTGTCCTGTACTGTCTGTAATCCAGGGCAATCCGAAATAACGTAAATTTTCTCGATTAGCTATGCTTTCTCGAAAAACCAAATTGTTTAGGAATATCCATACTACCATGTAATACACGAATAATCCGGATACCATATTGCATTTGTGCGATAAAAAATAACATGTTCTGATAAGCAAAACTCATCAGGCCTTTCCTAATTTCATTACGAATCCGTCCGGAATCTGGAGCTCGGCTAAAATTGCAATCGCTTCAGGTTTGGCTATTCCTTCCATTCGAAGGTATAATTCCCTGATGTTAACGCTTTGCTCCCTTGCCTAGGTAAATGCAAGGTTGCCGTACTATTGGCCGGTACTACGACGGTGAGTTCCACCTTTTTGCCTTTACGTTTCCAGGATGTTTTGATTTCGCCGTATGGCCCAACATGGGAAGCTTCGAAGTTATCCAAACCTTGAACGAAATGCGGTTCGAGCAGGACATGTTTAAATCCGGGCTGCCTAGGATCCGGTTTTATACCTCCTAAACCCTTATACAGCCAAGCGCCAATTTCTCCAAACATAATATGGTTCAGGGAGATATCCCGTTCAGAACCAATATTCCAGTTCTCATATAAGGTGGTCGCTCCATTTTTGATCCACCATCCCCAGGAAGGGTAATCCTCTTGGGAAGCAACCTTATAAGCCACATCTGCATATCCATTTTCACTAAGAGCATTTAAAATGGATTTGGTGCCCAATAATCCGACGTCCAGGTGAAAATTATCCGCCGCAACCCGCTTAGCCAAATTATCGGCAACTTTTACCTTGAATTCCTCTGGAACAATCCCCCAATACAAGGCCATACTTAATTCCGTCTGCAGTCCTTCACCGTATATACCGGTTTGCTTATTGAAGTATTTTTGATTGATGGCTGTTTTGATTTTATCCGCCAGTTGCGCATATTTTTCTGCGTCGTCTTCCTTGCCCAATAACTTTGCCGCTTCACTTAGAATACGACTATCGGTATAATAATAGATGGATGAAGAAAATTCTACGGGCGATTTGGACTTTACCGGTACCCAATCCCCCAAACCCCAACTGGTTAGACCTGTAGGATACTGTTCTTCGACATGATTGACATAGCGTTTAATCGCATCGTACGAATCACGTAACAGTGTTGCATCACCATAGAAAAGGTATACATTCCACGGAATGATCGCTATGGTACTCGTCCAATCCAGCCCGTTACCCCATTCATATCCCCAACCATCCGTTGGAATGATGGAAGGCAATACGCCATTCGGTTGCTGTTCATCCCGATGATCTGCTAGCCACTTTTCGTAAACACTAATGCCATCAAAATTATACAAGCCTGTTTCTATCGCGATATGGGCATCACCTGTCCATCCATTTTTTTCTCGTTGCGGGCAATCGGTCGGGTATCCAAACAAATTAGAAAGATACGCCTGATTAGTAGCCGCCCAGATTTTATTGATGACCGGATTAGATGACCGGATTGTCCCTACCGGCGTCACGTCACTATGCATGAAATAGCCCGTCAGGCTCTCTTGTTTGAGGTCGATTGGTTCACTGCTGGTCACTTCGACATATTGAAACCCTTTATAATTGAATTTAGGCATAAAGGTATCGCTACTTCCACTTAAAATGACAATATCCGTTTGGAACGGATCCTTATCATCTGTTGGCCGATAATGTTGGTCAATATTAGAGATATCAACATGACCGTTATCATACAAGCGCTCTCCATGTTTTAGGCGGACTACCGTTCCTTCCTTCCCTTCCACATGTAGTTCACTTACGCCAGAGAAATTCTGCCCGAAATCAAAGACATAGGTCGTATCGTTCAGTTTGCGCATACTCGTAGCCGCTATCTTTTTTACATTTCGGATAGGGGGCATTACCTGCGAAACGACATGTGTAGAAGGAGCCGATCGATAGATTACATCCTTCCACTTACTCGCATCGAAAGTTGTGGTGTTCCATCCCTTTTGTTCCAAACGTGCATCATAATGCTCAGCCGTGTAGATGCTGTTGAAAATAATCGGACTTAAACTCGTCTTCCAGCTTTTATCGGTAACAATGGTTTCGATGCTACCATCATCATAGGTTATGCGCAAGTCCAAACAAAAAGTAGGTCTATTTCGCCAAGGTGCTTTATCGAAAAACCAAACCGCTGTTGATTGGTGGTTGTACCAGCCATTACCCATTAATACACCGATAGCGTTATTTCCTTGCTGCAGCTGTTGGGTTACATCATAGCTTACATACAAGTTTCGCCGATCAAAACGCGTATAAGCGGGATCCAGGCGATGATTACCTACTTTCTGGCCATTCAAATATAATTCATATAAACCACCTGCGGCGATGTAGGCTCTGGCTGATTTTATTTTTTTTGACGTTTGGAATTGCTTTCTAAAATAGGCAGCCGGTTTTACCGCAATACCATTATCATCCGATATCCACGCGCCTTTCCAATTCTCCTGTTTACGCATACCCGTTTCAAAGAATGCTAGCTGTTGCGCAGACCGCTGTTGCCCTTGATCATCCCAAAGTAAGACTTTCCAGTAATAACGGCTAAAGGGTTGCAATGCTTGACCGCCATAGCTTGCCTTTAAGGCATCGGATGATTGTTTACCGCTATCCCAGCTTTCGCCCCTATTATTGGCCACCGCAACTGAATCAGTACCCACAATAACCTGATAAGCTACCTGCTTGGCTCCTTCCCGCTTACTTTGTTGTTGCCAACTAAAACGCGGTTGATCCACATCGATCCCAATAGGGTTGACTAAATTTTCTGTTTTCAATGCAACTATTGTTTCGTTCTGTGCCTGCGCAATCATCACTGTTAAACAACATGTTACCATAAAAAAAAGTCGCTGAAGAGCTTGCTGTTTACCACTGGTTATATGTACTGTTCCTTTCATTTCGGGGTTTATATATTGAGCTTGTTTAAACTTTATCTTTCGATCTTCAATTGCGCCTCTGTCTCCCACTTTTTAGCTATTTTCGGTCTTGTAGCAACCAGCTACGCATCCAAAAATGAGCTTTAATTGGGGAAAAGATGCATCCATTTCGACTTCAAAAACCAAGTTTAAACAAGCTCATCGAATTGATTAACAAAACTAACATAAAAAATGAGACTAAAAGGTTTTACTGTCCTGCGCTATCCTGCATTCAAACGGTCTACAAACATTATAGTCAAGAGAATTAAGGAAGTATTTACTACAAGGCCTATCTGGATAGATAACATTTGTTGTTGTTCTAAAATCTCCTTTTCTAATTGATCATCGAGTGAAGCTTCTTTGCTAGTCATCTTGAGTGTAACCAAGGGAGTCGGCTCCTTTCGATGCCACATCGTGGGAAAGGAAAGAAAGAGAAGTTCGAAAGTTTGAACGGTTTGGATCCGCTGAAATAGTCGAAGAACCTATTCATTTTTAATTTTATCTCTATCAGGATTACGCTGGTCCAAAATATATTTACCTTTACTATCTCGTAATGCCGTATCGGCATAGGCTGGTATCTTAAATCCTACGAGACGTTTTTGTTCTTCTAATGCTGTTTCCAGTTCTTCTTTTAGTTTAAGAATGGGTAGATTACGGTATTGATCTTTTTCATTTAGGTGTATTTCCTTAAGATCTTGGTAGAGATTATGTTTTTCATTGGGATCTGTGGTCAGGTCGAACATCTCGGCCCATTCTTCTTGTCCGGGGTAGACCACTAGCTTGGCATTTTCCGTACGTAAGGCAACAACCGTTGGCGTATTAAAATTACGTTCATAGAAGTATTCATATAAAAAAGATTTACGCCAAGGAATTGCCTTTCCTTCTGCCAGTGGCCCCCAGCTTTCCCCCTGAAAAGTATGTGGTGTAGGAATTCCAGCAAAATCAAGGAAAGTTGGCGCAATGTCTATATTAAGCACCAATTTATCAACGACCTTTCCTGGTGGTAGATAGGCGGGATACCTGACTAGAAGCGGTACACGCATTGATTCTTCATAGGCCGCTCGCTTATCTCCTAAATGATGTTCGCCTAGAAAATAGCCATTATCTGTTGTGAAGACAACAACGGTATGCTCAGCGAGACGCATGGAGTCTAATAAATCCAAGATATGACCCACATTTTCATCTACAGCTTTGAGTACCCGAAAATAATTGCGAATCATTTTGTCGTTCTTGGCTGTCCACGATACCTGTTGCGATTCTATCGTCTTCTGACCTATATCTTTGTTATTTTTTCGAGGTCTGTTTACCGCCACCTTTCCTTTGTAAGGTGCATCTACTCCTTCGCTTACCGGTGGGGTTAACTTCACTTCACTATAAGCGTTGGCCAACCGTTCCGGTGGAGACCAAGGTCCGTGTGATGATTTGAAAGCCAGCGCCAACATAAAAGGCCGATCAGCATTTCGTTTAATAAAGGCCAACGCCGAATCTGTCGAAACATCATCCACCCAACCTTTCGTTTCGATGATCTGATCACCATTTAACTGAAAAGGGCAATCATGGTATTTACCCTGTCCAAAAAAACTAAAGGAATAATTAAATCCAGGTCTTGGCCCCCGCTGATTGGCCATATGCCATTTACCAATAAACCCGGTTGAATAACCAGCCTGTTGTAGTTCTGTCGCATAAGTAGGATCGGTATTCGTAAATACGGTATGATTATTCGCAATACCGTTTTGATGGTTATACTGGCTAGTCAACATTGACGCTCGACTAGGTGAACACAAAGAGCTCACCACAAAAGCATTGGAAAATCGAACACCTTCACGTCCTATTCTGTCGATATTCGGTGTTTTAAACCAAGGAAACCGAGCCTTCGCTGCTTGGGCTTCCTGCACCAAGCTCAAGGCGTCAAATCGCTGGTCGTCTGTATATATAAAAACGATATTGGGTTTATTGACGCTACTCGTTTGCGCATGTGCGCCAACCAATGAGCAAAAGCTCAAGCAATGGATAAGTACATATAAAATAGACGACCTCATAGCGATTTCTGTTAATTTATGATCCTTATAATACTAGTTGATTTCATCAAAGCTATTCGCTTCACTACCAAAAAATGTTAACTCATAAATGGCGATATTTCCGGCAGACCAGACCTCTAATGTCTTGAACCGGATATAACGAAATGGGGGGGTACCAACTGGAAATTCATAATCAATACCAGCTTCAATATAAGCCACATCTTCGGCTGTGTATTCTCCATCAGGAGATCCAGAAGGTTTACCCATTTCACAATCTAGCAATTTGGTCCAATGCGACCAATCGCCATCAGCAACATTAGATCCCCATATTTCAAAATACCGCGGTGAATTCTTATAAATCACACTGCTTTCTGACCGAGGATAATATTTAAAGCGACTCAAATCTGCGGTTACTCCTAAGTCGAATGATAATGTCTGCGGAAAGCCGTGTCCATTAACAGTAGCAAAAAAATTACTGTTTGTCCCGTTAGCGGTTACGCCATCCCAAAGATTTGATAGACGCGAAACGGAATTATTATTGGGTGTGTTGAAGTCGCCTGCCAGATTCAGCTCCCGGAACTTATTTTTATCCAACTGTTGCTCATATAGCGGTGTTAAGGTGGTATACAAGGTATCCGATAAATTATCAAAACGGTCGCGAACAAATACACCAAACTCGCGTTCACTGCTGGTAAAGCCGCGGCTAGCCAATGTAGCTTCCTTTGATTGCACATAGAATGTTTCCACCAATTTTGGCGATCCCGCTTCTTTAGTTAACAATACGATCTTAAGTGCTGCTGTATCAGGATTATCCAAATGGATGACAACCCCACCGAATGTTGGCTCCAATGAAAGTGTTTCTGCCACCGCCTGGTAAGGCGGTTTTTTGGGTGACACGTTTATAGATAATGGTTCGGAGCGTTGTTCACCTTCACCTACTGCATACAGCGTTACCGGGTAATCATCGGCATGAGGAAACCCTTCTACCACGAGCGAGTCTTTAAATCGGGAAGATTTTGTGGAACGTGATTCGCCTGAACTTGTTTCATATTCTGCCAGCACGTAACTGGTGTGCTCATCGGCTATTTTATAGTGAATAACCGCCGCTCCAGCAATATTCTTAACCGAAACGTCGGTAATCTGCGCCGGTTTTTCTCCGGTACCTGAGGGTCCTATTTTTTCCTCTGAGCAGGAAATGCAGGCTGTTAGGCCCATAAATACGATATTAAAAAGACGTTTTATTTTCATTATCTTTTCTATAGTTTTTACCAACCGGTATTTTGCACCAAATTTCTGTTCACGATGATACTGTTTTCTTTGATCGGCCATAGATATTCCCGCTTATTAAAGGTTTGCTTAAATAATACCACGGGTTTATAATAATCACTTATCTCTCCCTTTTGCACCGACCAACCCACCACATCTTTATTCAATTCTGTTTCGGCCTCTTTCCATCGGCGTAAATCCCAGAAGCGGTGTCCTTCAAATAATAGTTCAATGAGACGTTCTCGATGAACGATGGCCCGCAGCCCTTCTTTAGTGGTATATTTGCTAGGCAAAGAAGAATAATTTGACCACGAAGATTGCACCGATTCCAAGCCAGCACGTTTGCGTATTTTATTCAGATAGTCAAAGGTCTCCTCATTGGGACCATAATATTCGTTAGCTGCTTCTGCGTACAACAAATACAGATCAGCTAGGCGAATAACAGGCCAAGGATACCATTCGGATACGTAGGCAGATGCTTCTACCAGATTTTCATAGCTAATCACCTTTTTTGGCCAGTATCCTGTTACATTATAATTGGTAGAAAAAATGCCCGTATACTGTCCATTTCTAGCTTCCAGATGCCATGTTTTGTTGTCATCGTATTTTCCCTGACCATACCAAATACCGCCATCAAAACCCAAATCAGCGTAAAACCGATTTTCACGATTAAAATTCTGAATGGCCGTAGTATAGCCATTTGCGATATTATAGCGATCGGCATACTCCGCCTTTTTAACACCATAACGGTTGGCATAGTCCCAGGTTTTGTCCTCTTCAATCGGCACCCCATGCTCCGTATAGAATAGATCGACCACTTTAAACGGAATACCATATCGACCACTTTGATTGGTATTGCTTTTATCCGGATCCCAACTCCTTGGGGTTAACCAAGCTTGGTTAAAAACGCTATTCGGATCGGCCCAAATCACTTCTTTATTCCAGCGCTCCGCCACTACATTGCGGATACTCATTTGAACACGGGTAGTATCTGAAATAGTTGCCTGTAGGTTTCCCGGTTGGTATTCGTATAGGCCAACCCCCTCCTGATGCGCCATGGTTATTGCTTCTTTCGTGGCATTTAGCGCCCTTAACCATTTTTCCGCATTCTCTGTCTGACTGATTAGCACTGTGCCATCGGTATTTTTCAGTGCAGCATAATCTGTGTTTCCATTGAAAATAGGGCTTGCTGCCCATGTCAGTACATAAGCTTTTATTGCCAAGTCTATGGGTTTCGTGATTCGGCCCAATTCAGAAGACTCATTGGTAATCGTACTTGGTAAGTTCGTTCTGGCCTGATCCAGCAGACCAACCACGTAATTGATACAGGAATCTACCGGTGTGCGCGACTGTCTAACGTCATCAATACCTGCGTCAATATCAAAATTGGTATCCATCAGCACAATAGGGCCGTACATTCGGATCAACCAAAAATGGTAATACGCTTTCAAGAAAGTAACTTCTGAGATCCACCGTTGCCGTTCGTCTTCCTGCATATCGGGCACTTGCCCTATATTTTCCAAAAAGATATTGCAATCGCGTATAGCTTTGTACATCGAATTCACGGCACTGCCGCCATCCCAATAATTGAGCAGTGGATCAGTGACATTCTGTTCACCCCGAGCGATGCGCCAAGACGTTTGGCCATTTACCCCATAAGTACCCCAGTATTCATCGCCCGCAAGAATCGCCGGATTTACTTCCTTATTATCGAGGCTCGAAAAATCGGGCAACCAAGAATAACAGGTAAATAAAAATTTCTCGGCAGTACTACGCATCGTAAATGCATTTTCTATGGTTGCGACATTATCGGGAACCACATCTAAATAATTGCATGCGTTGATTAACAACAAAGCAGCGAAAAACGATATTTTCTTCATGATGTTATTTAAAAAGTAGCTTGCACACCAATATTAAACACCCGTTGCACGGGGTATCCTAAACCATTTCCAGCCATTTCCACATCCCAAAGTTTGAATTTGCTCCATACCGCCAAATTCGTTGCACTCAGGTAGATACGAAGTCTTTCAATATACGCTTTCTTAGATGCCTGTTCAGGCAGCGTATAGCCTAGCTCGACCTGTTTTAATCGTAAAAAGGCACCATCACGCATAAACCAAGAGCTGGTCTGTTCGTTATTTTCATTATGGTTCGGGCTAAGTCTTGGCCATAAGGCATACAAGTCTTGATTATCTTCTGACCAATAGCTATCTGCATACGCCTGTAGCAGTTGATTTTGCAATAAGGTTGCTGCGGGGATTGATTCATCAGCATACGTGTAACGCGCAAATGGACTCGTTGCTGCCGTATTAATCCAAAATGATTCACGTGCTAAACCTTGAAAAAAAGCCGAAACATCCCATTTTTTAAAGCCCAGAGAGAATCCAAAACCATAATTAATCTCCGGGGTAGTTGGATAACCTAAAGGCACTTTGTCTAAATCGGTAATCTGACCATCTCCATTCACATCCTTATATTTTAAATCGCCGCCCATGGTCTCTCCGAAGCTTTGCAAGGGAGAATTAGCTACTTCTGTATCGTCAACGAATAACCGTTCGGCTATAAATCCCCAGTTTTGCGTTAAGGATTGCCCGATATGCGACAGCCAGGGTTCATTATAGGCCGGTTCTTCGTATACTTCGTACTTGCTTTTAGCAAAAGTGAAATTACCTCTCGCCTGCAACCACCAATCAGACGTGATATTTGTCGAATAATCGACCGAAAGATCGACACCCCGATTGCTTGCTTCGCCAATATTGGCATATACCGTCGATGACAGACCGACGGTGGTAGGAATATTGGTTCGGCTCATCAGAATATCAGACCGGCGCTCCTGAAAAAAATCAGCTGTTAACTGAACCTTATTAAAAAGTCCTAATTCGAGTGCCAAATTTGCTTTTTTAGAGCGCTCCCAAGATATATTCGAATTGGAATACCTAGAAATTGAAACCCCTTTTCGTGAATAATTTCGGTTCGTACCAAAAACGGCCGACCGATCATCATTATTCATGTCGACATTGGAAAGGTAAAAGAAACGCGTAGATGCATCGCCTATATCATCATTTCCGACTAAACCGTAGGTTCCTCGGATACGGAGGTTACTAACCGTTTCTTTAAGCGTTTCCCAAAAAGGTTCATTCGAAACACTCCATGCAAGTCCGAAGGAAGGAAAGAATCCAAAGCGTTTATTTTCGTAGAAACGTTCGGAACCATTATATCCAAAATTAAATTCCGCAAAATAAGTAGCGTTATACGCATACGTAAACCTACCAGAAAGCCCAAGATTGCGATAAGGCAGTGATTGTTGTAAGTCTCCTGCATTGCCCGTCAGTCGGTTTCTTAAAATACCAACCAATAAGCCACTCAAGGTATGTTTCTTGGCAAAGGTTCGATTATAGTTCAACGCCGTTTCCATATAAACAACAGACTGTACTGTCTTTTGGCCTTCACTATAATTCAGGTATTCCGTTCCCTGCTCCTCGTTAAGTAGTGTGAGGGCATAATCACCATTTTCTTCCAGTCCGTTTACCTGATAATAAAAGGGCGTATAACTACGCTGTACATCAAAATATGCATTTCGACTGGTGTTAAACAGCGCACGAAATGACAGTCCTTCCGTCAGTACCTTAAGATCCTGCTTAAATTCCAATTGTGCTAAAATATTTGACCTTGAATATTCTTTATAGCCTTTCACTAAATCAGCATATGGGTTTACGTAATTGGCTTCACCGTAGTTACCAAATAAAATGTGCTTGACAAAACGGGTATTCTCCTGTGAAGGATAATAAGGAGCGAACAGTACTGGATTCGTTCGCATAATATCGTGATAGACCTTAGTAGCCCCATCGATCGGCCCATTATAGTCGTCAAAGGCGCCATGTAAACGGATAGACAACTCGCTGGATTTTGAAAGATTAATATTAATATTACTTCGGAGTGAGTAGCTTTTAAGATTAATATTATTGTTAAAATTACTCGCATTTGGTACCTTCAAGACACCGTTATCTTGGTTGATTGCACCCGATACAAAGTATCTTGCAACCCCTCCACCTCCACTAACGCTTAGGTTTGCCCGCTGGTTTATGGTACGATCTTTCAATAAGGTTTGCTGCCAATCGGTTTGCGGATATAGGTAAGGGTCTGCTCCTGCAATGGTTTGATCAATTTTATTGTCGGAATAGGGTAAAACACCCAAGGGATCCCGGGTTAAAACAGCCTCGTTATGCAGTTTCATGTACGTAATGGGATCTGCCAATTCTAGATCTCGTGTTGGTTCAGAAACAGCGTTCTCCAGGCGAAGCGAAATAGCAGCTTTCCCTTCCTTTCCTTCTTTTGTTGTCACGAGTATCACCCCATTAGCACCTCTTGCACCATATATTGCTGTAGCTGTTGCATCCTTCATAATGGAAAAGCTGGCAATATCATCAACCTGTAAGCGCGCAAAATCCGTTGTCGTTACCTCGACGTTATCCACTAAAATCAAAGGATCCACCTTATACCCAAAAGTTGTTACCCCTCGGATAAAGAAGTCGGCATTGTCCGCTCCCGGTTCACCACTTCGCTGATAGGCGATAACGCCCGCTACGCGGCCAGCCAATGCAGTGGTCAGATTGCTGGAAGGCACTTTAAGATCGTTGGGTTTAACCGATGTTACCGAACCAACCATGTCGGTCCGCTTTTGTGTTCCAAAACCCACAATAACCACTTCATCAAGAGAACCGTCTGCAGTTAATTTAATATTGAGTGGACTCGTTTTGGCTACTACTTTACGCGTTTTATAACCCACAAAACTGACGACAAGGGTATACGGAAATTTTTGACCCGTAACGAAACTATAGTTTCCGTCAGCATCGGTCTGTACCGTATGCGTTACCCCTTCAATCTGAACAGTTGCTCCGATAAGCGGTTCATTGGTAAGCGAATCCGTCACTTGCCCACTCAAGGTCGAGTTAACTAAAGGCGTTGTTTCTTGAGCATATATGCAGGCAGGAAGAAGAAATAAGCCTACAAATAGGTCTTTTTTTGACCATCGATAAAAGCACGCAATCAGGCCTTTAAAGGAAAAAGTTGTCATGATATATCTAGTAAAAAACGATGAACGGTTAGGAATTTTGTTGCTAGGATTAGGTTAACAGCAACAATGTTCGGCGTAGGAAGTAAAGTGGTCAAAAGAAAGACTGTCAGCCAAATAGGATCGTTTTAAAATCAAGTATAAATTTTCCATTATTTAATCTATAGTTTTAGTAGCTTTTTCGTTACAAAGAAACGAAATAGACACTATAGTAAATAGGAACAAATTATACCTATTTGTGGAATAGTTGATTCGTAAAGAACTTATATTTAGATATAGCACCCCGACATTCCTTACCTTCCTGATCGAAGACTTTATCTTGAAAAACTCGAAGATCGGCTGGAGACGGCTTCGGGGTTTCATGCTTATTTAAAGCGTACTTCATGCAGACTCGAAGGCAATCCGCCCATTCGAGTCCAGTCTGAAACCAATACAAGTCCAATCTGAGATCGCATCGAGCACCCAAGCGAGGGCGAAGACTTCTTCAAGCCGGGGTTCGCATTATCCCACAACTTTTACACTTGATCCATTAATTTTTCTAAGCCATTTTTTCTGATATTTCCTTTAAAAAGTCCGTTCAAGTCCGCTCACACTATAACCTTTCTTCGCTTATCTTTTAGCTATCCATTAGCCTCTCCCATCCAATAGGCTTTAATATACAAAACGAAGAATATCCAGGCTATAAGGATTTGATTCGCATTGTCGAAAAAAAGATTGATCAGCTTCGAAATAATAAGTTGCCAGATCGGGTATTACATGTTGAAGAACAAATACGACATGTAATACCTGGAGCGATTTTGCGAAGTCAACTTTATAGACAATTTCCGAACTATGTTTTTTCTTTGGAAATTTCTCAAAAAGAAGAAGGTGGGGTAAATAGAACCTTATGGATGATACTTACCATTTCACTGTTAACGAATCACTATACCATCTATTTCCGCGAATGGTTGAGATTTTGTTGATGCGGAGAAAACCATCTTTTATATAAGCCGTTTACAGCACTCATGACATCGTATGAGACTAATTTGTTGCTCAATAAAGATAAGTATATACAGCGGATAAAGAATATCACGAATGCCTCGTTCCCTGATTATGAGTTCATTGATCATAGCTTTTTATTTGCACATAAAGTGAAGTATGCGGTGCCGATGAATGGAACGTTTTATGATCATAACAAACCTGAATATCCAATTTTTACGTATCTTTTTGACAATGACCCTGACCCATTTATTGATCTGATTATAAAGCCATAATATTGAATATTTTTAAAAATCAAACCTTACAACTCCTCCACCCGATAATCTTCCAATAAACCATAATCATACAAATCATACGCACGACCTGCCGGATATTGTTTTACACCTCGCCAAAGCCATGGCGACACCATGCCCGGTTTAGGCTGGTTATGATGTGGGCCAAGTGTATTTTTTAAACTGCCTACAACAATTACTTCAATGGTGTTCTGGCCATTCCGCAAATTACTATCCAGCAAACATTGGTAAGGTGGATAACTGACATCGTTTACTACCTGTCCGTTTACCTTAACCACCGCAGCCGTTCCATTCCACTTACCCAATTTCAGTTGGTATTTTTTCCCTTTTGTTACCGTAATTTCCTTGCTATAACTTACCTGTTGGCCATACATAGGTTTACCCATCGTTTTCCAGCTACCTAGTTTCGAAGCGGTTGCTGGAATGATCGTCCATCCTTTGTCGGCCGACTGCAAGTCAAAATTTCCCAGGATATAAACTGGCTCTACTTCAGCATGCACACGCATTCTTTTTGCAGAAAGAGTCAATTTATTTTCACCAACAATCGCTTGTCTCGCATCAAAAACAATGAAATCTTTATCCAAATACCATTTACCCGCCATCGGATGGATGGGTTTACCGTTTAATGAAATTTCCCATAACCAAGGGCGTTCTATAGCTACTGTTAAGGCCTGTCGATCAACGCCTTCCTTGATGGTAAAACGGTAATCTACTTGAAACCCTTCCTTCATGCCAAAAGTATCCCGTCTAATCGTGTGATCTTTAAACTGAACCGATGTATTCCACGGATTACCATCAACGAAACCAAAATGTTTATAAATCGTATCCGATGCATGAAATACTTGCTGATCGCGTATTAGGGTATCGCCCAAATGTACATCACAAAAATCAACTGTCAGTACATTCGGCGATAAGAAATGGACTTGTGTAGTTAATGGGATTGGTTTACCAATTGACTCGGCAACTACCGTTTGCATGGGTATATCCGAATCGTTACGATCGCTCATAAAAAAGAGCTGACTTCCGGCAGGCGATAAATCATAGGTGAAGGTTTGGCCTTTTCCCTTAGCGAAAGAGGGATATTTAGCCACTTTACCTGTCATTAAATCCAAGTGATAAAGGTATTTACCTTTTGCCTCCACCGTACCTTTTGCGCCGTGTTCCAAGCTTGAATTAACGAGAAATAGCAGTTCGCCATCTGGGAATATCCGTCGATGATGATATAAATCGCCCAACGTGTCTTGCTGTGCGATCCGTATCGTTTCGGTTGTCCATTTACCCAAAGGTAAGTCGCTCGTCTGTATACGATACGTCCGAATCACTTTTAATGGTTCCGGCTGTTCCACTCCATCCAGATACTTTACGTCTTCCAATACGATGAGTTTCCCTCCTTTTTTTATAAATTCTTTTAATAAAGTAGCTGTGCTATGATTCAAGTTCTCCATGCCTGGAGGAATCACTACAGTAGGATATGCACGCTCGCCAATTATGAACCGATCCCCTTCTATCTTTCCATGATCCTTAATGATATTCTCCGATCCCAAATCGTATTCTATCTGCGCTTTCTCCAATTGGGTGATAAACGACTGAAAAGTTTGTCCGATTTCCTGCCTTCTCGGCATGGACTGTTGATACGTAGAATACATCCAAGCCGAAGTAGTGGGCTCTAGAATCAGGATATTATTTACTTGTTCACCACTAGACAAGGCCATCGACAAACGTGCAAAATATTGATTTAAGGATTTATAGTAAGGCCACCACGGGCTATGGTAGGAAAAAGATTGTGGATAATCGTATTTACGTGCACCAGCCATGGTCATGTATGACAAGTGCTGATTGAGGGTATTCACGCCCAATACAAACTCCCAATCGCCTAAGCGTTTCATATCCTCAAAGCGCAATTCCCAGCCACCGCCGCCATAGGTTTCCGATAGGGTACGTTTTTTACCTAACTGATTCGCTACACTTGCCAATTCCTTCACCGAGCGGATGTTGCCAAACTGGGCATTCGGACTTTTTTCATCAAACTGGTTGAACAGCATATCGATCGCGGGCCGTTGGTGCCAAGCATACATGGCCATGTTATCACCTCCATGATTGGGATTGGGCCAACCATGTTCCCAATAATGCCCCGTCCATTCCAACCCCTTTGCTGTCGTATACGCATGCCACGGTTTTGACCACCGGTCAATAAATAATTGCAATAGTACTTGATAATAGTTGTGCCTAACTTTGCGCCAGTCTCCTACTTGTTCGTAAAGCGAGGGTAAATGGGGTCGAAGATCATAACCCCACGTTTTTTGGAATGTAGTAAAAAGATCCGGTGTCCAGCGGATATTATTTTCCCCTTGAACCTCAATATTAGGCTCGTCGGTAAAAACCCCCGGCACCGTTTTACCAAATTCTTTGCCAATGTTTTGCTCATAGCCCGACATGGTGATGTCGATGAATTTCTCTGTTACCCCTTTTGCCATCAGATCGACATAGGAAAAACCACCGTACCACGGTGATTTACGGTAATAGTCTTTTCTGAAAATATAATAATCGCCTTTAGCTGTTGGTTGTGTTTGACGATTGATTAGTTCAAAGCCAGCACTTCCTTTTTTTAATGCTAAAAAAACCGTTGTATCGCCAACAGGCAATGTTGCAGCTTTCTCCAAGTGTAACATCTGTCCCTGGTTGTACGAACTAGGCATTTCTTCCGGCACATGTCCGCCGGCAAAGCCACTCGGATAGGAATTCTCATCGTATATCCAGACGTCTAAATCCAATGCTTTTCCTTTTTCGACGGTATACCGGTATAAATCAAACCATTTATCCGACAAATACGGTGTAATCAAGCCTGGGCGGGGGTGTACGAATACACCACCAAAAGCATTTTCCTTAAACTCATACAACATGGAATCGATCTTCCCTTTAGTTACATCCGCATTCCATACCCATAGGGGTGCGCTTCCATACGTTTTTCCAGGATTTTGGAAATGACTTAATAACGTGTCGATATAATCCGTATGTGGTGCTTGCTTGATTTGTGCTTTTAAACCGGAGGCCAGCAACAAAAGGCTCCATAAAATACATTGCAGGTATCTGAACATAGTAAATAATTTTACGTTAATTTTTATCGAAAAAAGCAATCAAAGAACTTCCGGTTTGACCTGAGGAGCAAGCTTCATTGCCCTTTAAAACAAACACGACAATGAAAAATCTCCTTTGAAAGGCAGTGCAGTTATTTAGCCTGTGCTATCCGGATATTCTAGGCCGGCTTTAATATCTTGAACGGCTTTTCCTTCGATATTCTTCCAGTTCCCTATGATGATGAAAAGGCCTTCAATTCTTTAGCGTTAACGCATATGAACCGGATTTTACCTGAAGCTTCATCTTATCACCTTGTTTACCAGCTATAGTTACATACTTATTTTTTTTCAAGGGCTTACCATCCACCTGAATAGCATCTTCATCTGTTGCTGGTACTAGTAATAGCGCGTCTGTATTAGCCGGGATCTCTATAGACAAGCGTGTGTTTTCGCTTTCTTTTTGCCAGTGCATGGCAATAGTGCCATTGATGGATTCGTAGCTTGCCCGCACTTCGTCTAAGCCATCAACCATCTCTGGTTCCAGCAGGAGGTGTTTGAAACCAAAATCACCGTTCTGTTGTTTAATTCCGGCCAAACCGCTATATAACCATTCCATCAGATGCCCTAGCATCATATGATTATTGGAAACATATTTCAAAGCAGGCCAAGATTCGGTTAAGGCGGTGGCACCATGTTTCAATTGATAACCATAGCCCGGCACATCATTCCGGTTATTCATTTCATAAATCAGCTGTGAATCACCTGCTTCTTCCAATGCGCGTAACAGGTAACGATAACCCACATCTCCAGCGGTAAGGGCATTATTCCCTTTTTTTATGGAATCAATGAGATTGGCTTCTACTTTTTGACGATCGGCTGCATCCACGATACCCATATACAGAGGCATGGCATAGGATGTTTGACTTCCCGTAGCATAAACGCCTGTTTCTGGATGATAGAATTTGTTGTTGAATGCACCTTTGATGGCTAGCGCCTTTTCTCTAAACCGCTCCGCATCATTCGTTTGGCCAATAGCCTTTGCAATCTGGGTCATTAAGTCAGCATCGTAATAATAGGTTGCTGTAGCTGTCAACGCGATCGGTGTTAACTGCGATACTCCAGGATCTTTTGGCCCTAAATCAAACCAGTCGCCCAAACCATGCGACAGCATATCATCCGACGCTTTCGTTTCCAAATAAGCGAGGTAGCGTTTCATCATCGGATATGCTTTTTCCAATATGCTTTTATCACCATACCATTGGTAGAGATACCAAGGAATAATGATACTGGCACTACCCCATTCGGGTGAATCACGGAAACCACCTTCAAAGGGAACATATTCGGGTACGATATCAGGCACTAAACCGTTAGGCAACTGCCCTTCGATCATATCATCGATAACTTTATTGTATAAGTTATAGATATCAAAATTATACTTCAAGGATGAGCCAATTAGGTGCGTTTGCTCCAACCAACCCAATTTTTCGCGATGCGGGCAGTCGGTTGCCACACTGGCCAGGTTGCTTTTTATTCCCCAATTAATTAAATCGTTAATTTGATTGAAAAGCGGATTGGAGCTGCTAAAAGAGCCGACAGTAGGTGAGCTGTTACGGGTATGTAACAGGGTTAATTGCAAAGACTTGGCGAGATCAGCCGGACGATCACTTTTTAGCTCTACTAGGGCATAACGGAAACCATAATAGGTAAATCGGGGTTCCCACATTTCTTCCTGGTTTCCGTGGAGCGTATATTCGAAATAGTAAGGCGCACCAGATGCTTTTTGGTATGGTAACCCATCATCATCTAATACTTCAGCTGGTGTAATTTTTAGTTGATCACCCCTATTTCCTTTTACTTTTAAGCGAATAATGCCCGAAGCATTTTGTCCGAAATCAATTAAAAACTGATGATCATTAAGCGCTTTCCTTTCCTTTACTTCAAATGTTTGCATGACTTTTAATGGGTAGTCTTTTTGTGCAAACATTTCACCGCCTGGCCCCTGAATCACGATTACTTTTTTCCACGAGGCGTCGTCAAAACCGCTATTATCCCAACCTGCCTGTTCCTGATTTGCATCATAATCTTCTCCGCCATAAATGGTACTGAATGTGATGGGCGATGGACTGGTTTTCCACGATTCATCGGTATGGATTTCTTGGGTGGTCCCGTTTTCATAGGTAATGAGCAGCTTAGCCCGAAGCATAGGAAAACCTTCTGCCCGTACCATTTTGCGATAACGCTCGCGATTGATATACATAAAGCCCGTACCCACTAGTGCACCCAAGGTATTTTCACCCTGTTTTAATTGCGTTGTTACATCGTAGGTGTTGTACAAACAACGTTTTTCATAATTCGTCCATCCCGGTGCTAAAAAGTCGTCTCCTACTTTTTTACCATTCAAGCGTGCTTCATATTGCCCCAATCCACTAATAAACAATAAAGCCTGTTGAATTTTTCCTTGAACGCGAAAAGGTTTACGAAATTGTGGTATAACGGCTCTTTTCTTTCCTCTTTCGCCCAAATGATCGCCACTCAAGTGAACGCCCGGCATAATGATCTGACTGGATGGCAACGCTTCATAAGCAATCCATGACGCATTATCCCAAGCCTGTGCGTTGAGGAGCGCCGTAACAAAAAAAGAGGGTTTACTCCAAGAAGAAACCGCTCCTGTTGCCGACCAAATTTTTACCCGCCAATAATACGTATGCGCTGCTTCTAGGGGTTCGCCTCCATACCTAATGAATTGTTGCGCTGTACTTGTTATCTTTTTGGAATCCCAAAGGTCAGGCTGATCTGCCTGTAGCTTTTCGCGGCTAGACGCCACCTGAATTTGCCAAGCCGATTGGACATAAGCCCGCTGATCGGTTTCGATTGTCCAACCGAAACGTGGTTCTTGGGTATCTATGCCTAGTGCTTCAACTTTATTTTCGACCGTAAGTTTTTGCGGTGTACTTTTGGCCAAGACATGCATATAGAGGAATAGCGAGATAACGATGGACGCAATATATTTCATTTGATTTATATAAATGGTTCTGAAGCTAATATACGCTTAATTGTGTGATTCGCTGCTGCAACTATCCCGTACTGTTATGTTAGCATACAGTATAGCGGATGCACGGATTTTGTTGTATACCCAACATGTGCAACCTCCCTTTAGGCTTACAGGCCCAAAACCAATAACTAACAACCAATAACTAATTATACCCCGGGTTCTGTGTGAGTTGGTTATTCAACTGTAACTCCAGATACGGTATCGGAAAAATCAAGCGGTTTTCGGTGAGGTTATATGCATTTTTCGAAATATAGTTGTATTGTTGTTTCATTTCTATTCCATGTGCATTCATCACTTCAATAGCTTTACCTGTTCTCACCAGATCATGCCAGCGATGATTTTCAAAGGCTAGTTCCACTCGCCGTTCATGCGCTATGGCTTCTGCCAAGGCCTCCTTTCCCGTAACTGTAACCGGAGGCAGTTCAGCCCCGGCCCGCTTTCTAACCTGGTTGATATATTCCAGAGCCTCACCAGCCTTACCATTTTCATTTAAGCATTCTGCCAAGGACAACAATGCATCCGAATAGCGGTAAATTGGCCAATTATCATCAGTATTGCGCTCCCGACTATGGGTGTGTAAGTATTTTTTGATATAAAATTTAGCAATCTTTCCCGCGGGAGTCGTATACCCGTCGCTACTTTTAACAGCTTGTATCGTAAAGCTACCATCCGAGCCAATAATGCCTTCGGCAACTCCTACGGAAGCGTCCTTTCTCGAATCACCCGCTTCGTAATCTGCCATCATATCATCCGTCGGAACATTAAATCCACCGGAGTTGACCGTATTGGTTTTGATACCTGTTAAGAGGCTAACATCGGTAGACTTTGGAATAAACCAATAAGTAAACATACTTTCCTGTCCCTGATTACCCTGCATAAACTGTATTTCAAAGATCGATTCCTTACTGTTTTTATTAGCAGGTAAGAAAACATCGTCGTATTTTGAAAGAAGGCTATAGCCCATTGTCGTGATCGAGCGCAAAAGAGGTTCCGCCGCTGCAAAATCCTTACGGGTCATATATACTTCAGCGAGCATCATCGACGCAGCACCTTTTGTTGCCCGGCCACTTTGTGGGAAAACTGGTGCCGGAAGTTTTTCTATAGCTTCCTTCAGATCACTAATAACGACGTCATACACTTCATCGACAGAAGAACGGGGCAAAAATGCATCTTCCTGTTTTATCGTCTCCTTGAGGTATAAAGGAACTCCACCAAAGTAGCGTACCAGGTTAAAATAATAATAAGCCCGCAAAAACTTGGTTTCTCCGATGATTGGATCTTTAGCCGATTGGTCAAACGCTGCCCCTTCAATGCGTTCCAAAATTGTATTTGCCCTTGAAATGCCCACATAACTGTTATTAAAGTAATCGTTCGTCCATTGATTCTGCGAATCGTCTAAAAAATCGTCAATATTCTCCCTGCGTACCACATGAATACCACGGTCTGGTGCATAATAATCGTAGTGCGTATTATCCGAACGCATTTCACCCATCAAATAACCACTTTCATTAACTGTATTCCGTAGACTTTGGTATACGCCATTTACAGCTTGTTGGAATTGTTCTTCGGTTTCAAAAAAATCATCTGAATTATACTCAGAATCAGGGGTCATACTCAAAAAGTCGTCTGAACAAGACGATAAAACGAGTGTTAGCAATAAAAGCCAACTGTATATATATTTATTGATCTTCATAACCTTGCAAAAATTAAAATCCAACATTTATTCCGAGTGTGAAGGTACGTGGTACCGGATACGCCGTTTGATCGACCCCTAATTGTAGCGGATTGTCTGCTTTGGCACTTACTTCAGGATTTACACCTGGATAGCTCGTGAACATCAAGGCCTCTTGCACGCTTAGGTAAGCTCGGATATTTTTGATGTAATTATTGTTTTTAATGGCAAAATTGCGTCCTAAAGAAATGTTGCGCAAAGCCACATAAGTAGAGTTATAGACCCACCTTGAATTGGTAAAACGGAACAATTCGGTCGTACCAGCGAGGGTACGTGGCACTTTGCCGTTACCGGGGTCTTCCGGCGAACGCCATGCATGAATCATTTCCTCTCGCACATTAAATACGCCGTCTAGGTTTTCGATATTCTCATAGGTAGCGGCCATGGTTTCTCCACCAATGGAACCCGCAATCAGAAAACTCAGATCCCAGTCTTTGTAGCGGAAAGTATTGGTTAAACCAAAGATAAAATCTGGATTGGGATCGCCAATAAAGGTGCGATCGTCCGTGTTGATTACCCCATCATTATTGATATCTTTCATCCGCACCGTGCCAATCTGTGATGACTGGTGTTTCGGTTGGCTATCAAATTCCTGCTGCGTCATGTACACGCCGTCGTATACATAGCCATAAAACTGGCCAATCGGATGCCCTACAGCCGTACGGTTAAAATCACCCTGATCACTATAACCTCCAATAGGTGTATTATTCGTTCCCAGCGCTAACACTTCATTCCGATTTAGGGTAACATTCAAGTCTGTTGTCCATTTCAGATCGCCATCCAAGTTCTTTGAACTAACACCGAGTTCATGCCCCCAGAACTTAAATGCACCGATATTGGTCTGCACCGAACTAAAGCCCGATCCTCGAGGTAATTCTACAGGATAAAGCATACCATCCGTTTTCTTGTGATAATAATCATAGGTGAAGTTGATACGGTCATTGAATAAGCCCAGTTCAAAACCGATATCCAGCTGTTTGGTTCTTTCCCAACTTAACAAGGTATTACCCAAGGATGTAGTAGACAAGCCCTGGACGAGCGAACCATTGAAAACATAATTAGTTGGCGACATTCGAGATATTGAGGTATAGTTACCGATATTGTTATTCCCAACGAGGCCATAACTCGCCCTTAATTTGAGAAAAGAGATTTTATCGTTATCCTTCAGGAAATCTTCTTCACTGGCTATCCATCCCACGGATGCTGACGGAAAAGAACCCCATCTTTTATCACTACCAAAGCGTGAAGAACCGTCTCGGCGCATCGATGCCGACAACAAATAACGTCCCTTGTAACTGTAGTTCAGGCGGCCGATGATCGATTCCAGTGACCATGCCGTGGTATTGCTTCCAGCACTATTAACCGTTGCCGCTGCGTCAAGCCAAGGAATCAGATCATTGGGATAGTCCGTTTTATTAATATTACCATTTTCCTGACGGTATTTCTGTGTGGTATAGCCTCCTAACAAATCAAACGTATGCTCACCGATAGTTTTGGTGTACGTCAACACATTTTCATTAAGCCAGGAATAATAGCTCTGGGTACCGTAAGATCCCGTGGCTAGCTGCGGGGGAGCTACAAACAGGCCACCACCAGCAGTAGAAGGAACAAAATTCAGTTCATTAAATGATTCCGCATCGACGTTAATGCTGGTTTTAAACTTTAGTCCATCGAGAATTTTATATTCTCCAAAAGCATTCCCCAGTATACGAGTCCGTTTACGATTATCCAGTTTTTCTTTCAGCACCCGTAACCAGTTCGGATTCTGGAACATGTTGAATGTATTGGTAGTCAAGGGAAGTGAACCATCAGGATTGATAGCTGGGGATATCGGACTAGTAATAAAAGCGCCGTCGATTACCTGTCGTTGACCATCGGTATTGATCGTCGTATTATGATCCAATTGTAAGGTTGGTGCAATGTTGAATCCCATTGTCAATCGGTCATTTGGCCGAAATTCATTATTTGCCCGGAAAGAATACCGTTGATAGCCCGTATTGTACAAAACCCCTTGTTGATTAAAATAGCCTCCAATAATGGAGGTGCTAAACTTCTCGCTATTTGCGGTAACCGACAATGAATAGTTCTGAATCGGTGCACCTTTTCTGAGGAGTACATCATACCAATCGGTTCCCTTTCCATATTGATCCGGATTTTTATAATCATCCGGAATTTCAGGCGTTCCCGTAACGGGGTTCACCCAATCTTCGTATTTGATCTTATCCGTAAAATAATTATTCATAAATTGTGCAAACTCGTGCGCATCCATCACATCTGGCCGGCCACGCTGAGGCACATATTGTACACCACCGTAACTGGATAAACTGATATTCACGCCATCGCCCTTTCCCTTCTTCGTCGTTATCAAGACCACACCATTAGCAGCTCTTGATCCATATAAAGAAGTTGCCGATGCATCTTTTAAGACGGAGAAGCTCTCGATTTCGTCTGGATTGATATTGCCAATATCTCCGGTAATAGGTTGACCGTCCACTACGTAAAGCGGTGAGCTTCCAGCATTCATAGACGCGGAGCCCCGTACGCGTACGGCCATCCCCTGCCCAGGCCTACCCGTATATTGGCTAATTTGCACACCCGGTATGCGCCCCTGTAATTTTTGCGAAAATTGCCCTACCGGTACATCCTTCATTTCCGTAGCTTCTATTTGCGCAATAGCGCCCGTAACTTCCTTTCGTTGCTGTGTTCCATAGCTAATGACCACTTCATCTAAGGTCTTGGCTTCGGAACTGAGCTTCACGTTGATCGAACTGCCCGTTACCGTAATGACGGTATCACGATAACCAATCGATTTGAAAACCAGTTTAGCTCCCTTTTCAGCTTGTAGTTGATACCTACCCGAAGCATCGGTCTTAGTTCCTTGTCTAGTGTTTTGTATTAAAACAGAAACACCCGGCACCGGCCCCTGGTTATCTCGGACGGTACCATTCACCGTCATCTTTTCTTGTGCAAAAACGGCTAAACTTGACATCCATAGCACAATGCCGCAGATGAAGCACATGCTGCGCCTTACTTTTTTCTTGTCATTCATAAGCTAGTAATCGTTTAATAATTGCCTAATTTCTCGCAGACTATCCTGTACTGTTATGGTATTATCTCCTGCGGCTGTAACGCATTTATTGGAAATAATACCCTAGTTTTGCTTTAGCACAAAACCAGTTATTGCTCAAAAATCTTGATTCTTCGGTAAGAAGTAAATATAGATTTTGATACTTAGTATATATTTTTTGACCATGAATTATGCATACATTCCATAAATATTTAGCCATCAATCCGCTTGACCAAAAATGGGGTTTATACGTACTAAATGCTGGATTTGGACCGATTAGGCAGGCCCTGCACTACCCTTCGACGCAACACCCCGATACCTATTACTTCGATTGGCGAAGAGGCCGAATTTTAACAGAATATCAATTAATTTATATAACCGCTGGTGAAGGTATTTTTGAGTCGGAACACAGTGGTACAAGACAGGTAAGAGAAGGTTCAGTCATCTTTCTTTTTCCCAATGAATGGCACCGTTATAAACCCAATGAAGCAACAGGATGGAATGAATATTGGATTGGTTTTAACGGACCAGTTGCCGATCAAATTATCCAAAATGATTTTTTTAATCCGTCTAAACCGGTTATTGAAATGGGTTATAAAGATGATATTGTAGATTTATATGTCAATATTGCTGAGCGCATTAAAGAAGCTCAGCCCGGTTTTCAGCAAATTATTTCCGGACAAACTTTACATTTATTAGGTAAAATCTATGCCTTATCGAAAGGGAAATTCTTTTCATCTCCCCCCTGCCCTTCGGAAAACATGGTCAATAAGGCAAAGCTCTTGCTTAGGGAACATCTAGACGAAGCCATATCTATTGAACAGATTGCCGAACAGCTACAGGTAAGCTACTCCCAGTTCAGGAAGCTTTTCAAAAAACATACTGGTTACTCTCCAGGTCAATACTTTATTCAACTTAAAATAGAAAAAGCCAAACATTACCTTAACCATTCGGACCGGATGATTAAAGACATTGCCTATGAGCTGGGCTTCGACTCTTGTTTCTATTTTTCCAAACTTTTTAAGGAAAAGACTGGTCTTTCGCCAGAGTTTTACCGAAAGGAACAGCAATTTGGACAATAATCAATTATTCATTGATCAGCTAATCCAGATGAAACATCATTGGAAGCGGATGAGCTACAGGTGAATCATCGGCATTCGTTTCCATGATATCAGCCATATGTGTCCACCATTTTTTCATGACCAACTGCTGGCCGAGAAGATGCGAAGTGGACCCTTCGGCCAATCGCTGTACCGCAAACAGACCGTTGGTTTCTTCATCGAAGAAAATGGAATAATCCGATATACCATGCTCCTTTAATAACGCGCATAATTCTGGCCAGATGGCATCATGCCTTTTCTTGTATTCCTCTTGGAAACCTGGTAGCAGTTTCATTTTGAATGCAATTTTTGCGGCCATGGATAATTTTCTAGTTAAGAAACCTTCCGATGACTCGGCGCATAATATTTCAGCTCGATAATGTCATTTGGAAACGGCAAGCTATTCCAGGATTGGTGAATAGCCAAAGCTGTTCCGATGGCAGTGGCTTGTGCCATGGAAGCGGCAAACACCTCCAATTGCGGAAAAGCTTCCGCCAATAAATTCATATAGATTACATTTTTACCGAAGCCGCCATCAACAAACAAGCGTTTTACCCGTGAATTGCCTATGGCTAGCTGCGTTGAGCTTACCTGAGCTTCTACCAAATCGATCATCAATTGATGATATGCTTCTATCTCAGAATTAAAAAGTGTCAGCTCCCGCTGGCCAAATGCAGCAAGCTGTTCTTGTGGTGTAGATTTTTTTTCAATCTTGAATCGCTCCCGCAGTGCTTCCGTCACGTTAGTATCGTATGCAATGTTTTTTAATCTGGCCGGTGAAACGTTAAAATGAGCTGCAATGCGCTTCATTTGCTGCTCGTGCTCATAACCCGCAAATAATCGGGAGGCTTTTACCGGTTTGCCTTGATAGTGGATATAACATAAGCAATCGGCACGCAAATCGTCGACCGTTAGGGCTTGCTCATTAAACGGATTTAAGCTGATACACCACGTACCTGTTGAAAGCAATACAAAAGGTTTTGAAAAACTAACTAAGTAAGGAATTAAGGCAGCAGAACTGTCGTGAAAACCCGCACCCACAGCATAATTGTTACCAGGAAAAGAAGCAGGGAATACCGCATCTGCAGATACGATAGGTGCCAATTTGTCTAAAACACCTTCCTTCGTTACCCACTCATGGTATCGGTTATGTTTGAAGTCCCATAAATTGGTGTGGCAACCAATACTTGTCATATCGGTATACACCTTCCCAGAAATCAGGAAGCTCATATATTGCGGAAGGTGCAATGCCTTGTATAGTTGACGAAAGAGATCTGGTTGCTCATATTTAATACGGTACAATTGCATACCTGAATTCAAGCTGCCCAGCACAGGCGAAGCCGTAGCCAAGGCAAAAGCCTCCTCTCCACCATAGGTATGGTAAAATTTTTCTTTTAACGCTTCGGGATAGGGTTTTAAATAATTGTATAAAGGAGCTAAGGGCTTCCCATGCTCATCGATATAAACGAAGCTAGCGCCATATGTAGAAAAGTTGATGGCTTTGATATCAAATTCCGGGCGTCTAAAGACCTCATGCAAGGAGTCGAATACGGATAATCGAAGGCTAGCTAAATTTTCACAGGGATCTCCATCTTCATCCACCGTTTCGGTGAAACGCGCAGAGCGTTCAAAAACAATTTTATAATGCTCGTCAAAAAGAAATAGTTTCTTATTCGTTTTCCCGACATCAAATACGGCTATAACCGGAGTCTTCATATAGTTATGTGTTGTGAGTTGCGAGTTACGAGTGGCGCCTGGCTCACAACTCATAGCTCGCAATTTTTAAACCTATAAGGTTTTTATTGAACTTTATGCTTTCCGCTTTATGCTTTTCGCTTTACAGCTTTCCGCAACACTACAATCCTGTGGCTACTGTTTTAGAACCACGCTCCTTAATTAATTCTTGGCGAACGTTTAATGACCGATAAAGTGCTATAGGATCTAAAGCGCCACCAGCACGCTTCCGCGCTTCTGCCACCAATGGCCGGACATCGGTTCTAAAGGCGGCTTGGAGAATCTCCTGTGCTTTGGCAACATCATTTTCTTCCTGTGCAGCGTTGAGTGCAGTGCGGTCAACCAATAAGGCTTGTGCATAGGCAATCATGATGGCTTCTACTGATTGTAATAAATCCTCCAGCGGATCCTTTACATTATGAGATGCATCAATCATCCACCCTAAATCTTTCGTATGATCTAGCTGACGAGCATCCATTCCCTCAACCAATTCATTAAAAATCAGAAACAATTGATACGGTTTAATGCTTCCAGCGGTAAGATCATCATCGCCATATTTGGAATCATTAAAATGGAAACCTCCCAATTTACCTTCCATCAATAATAACGACACAATTTGTTCAATATTAGCATTTGGCAGGTGGTGACCAAGGTCTACCAAGGTATATGCCTGAGCACCTAGCTTACTAGCATATAAAAAGGATTGTCCCCAGTCTCCCACGGTTGTGGAGTAGAAATTGGGTTCAAAGGCTTTGTATTCTACAAATATCTTCCAGTCGGCCGGCAGTGCTTCATACACTTCCTGTAAACTTTCCAACGTTCGTTGGAATGCTTTGCGGAAATTAAGCTGCCCGGGGAAGCAAGAACCGTCCGACAACCAAACCGTTAGCGACTTCGATCCCAATTCGATCCCATGCTTAATTACTTCTATATTATGGTCTACCGCTTGCTTACGTACCACACGATCAACGTGTTGCATGGATCCAAATTTATAACTCAACGCTTGATTAGGCTGATCTTGGAAGGTATTGGAATTCATGGCGTCGAATGCCAAACCGTATTGCGCCGCTAAGGCTCTAATTTCCTGATAATTTTCGGGTATATCCCAGGGTATGTGCAGCGAAATAGCACCGCTCGATCGGTTTAGTGCATGCAACAAACCGACATCTGCTATCTTCTCTTCCAAGCTCCTTGGTTCACCACCTCCGGGAAAGCGTCCGAAACGTGTTCCTCCTGAGCCTAATGCCCAGCTAGGAATAGCAATTTGGAAATTTATCAGTTTTTTTAAAATCTCCTGATAATTATTAATATCTTCAACAAGGCCTTCCAGTTTTCGAGTATGCTTCGCATCTGCCTGTTGGTTATATTCCTCAATTTTATACTTTTCTATATTCATAATCTTCATCGGTTAGCTTTTATTCGAAAGTGAATTTATAATATACATTCAAGATTCATCCATTAGCTAATTAGCCAATTGGATTTTACCGCACAAATGCCATAGCCACACCTCCGTCCACGTTTAGTACATTCCCGGTAGATTTATTAAGCAAACCACCCACAAAAACAAAACATGCGTTGGCTATATCCTCTGGCAGGATAATCTCATTAAGCAAGGTACGTTTAGCATAAAATGCAGGCAACTCTTCCACCGTAATACCATAAGCTTTTGCCCGACCTTCTGCCCAAGCGCCTTCCCAAATCTTGCTATCAGAAATTACCGCATCGGGATTAACTACATTCACACGGATTTTATCTGCTCCCAGTTCTGCTGCATTTAACCGACTTAAATGTAATTGGGCTGCTTTAGCCGATCCATATCCTGCATTATTCGGACCCGAAACCAATGCATTTTTACTAACAATATTGAGTACATCCCCTCCAATCGCCTGTTTCCGCATAATAGCAACCGCTGCTTGCGTTACTTTAAATTGGCCTTTTACCAATACATCATATAGCAGATCCCAATCTTTATCCGTATGTTCTTCAATTGGTTTGGATATCGATAAACCTGCACAATTTACAACGATGTCTATTCCTCCAAAAGCGATATTCCCAGCATCAAAAGCGGCTTGTATATCTTCATCCTTGGTTACATCTAATTTAGCTGTAATATAAACATCCTTGCCAAATTGCTTGCCAAATTCTTCATTAGCCTTAGCTAGCCGTGCTTCATCATTATCATTTACAATAACGACCGCTCCTTCTTCTGCAAATTTAACTGCAATTGCTTTTCCAATTCCGCCAGCGCTTCCTGTAATTAAGGCAATTTTACCCGACAACGCTTTAGGTTTAGGCATACGCTGTAATTTAGCTTCTTCCAACAACCAATATTCAATGTTAAATGCTTCTTGTCGAGGCAGTGAGGTATATTCGGAAATGGCTTCCGCCCCTTTCATGACATTAATGGCATTAATGTAAAATTCAGCAGCAACCCTAGCCGTTTGTTTATCTTTGGAGAACGAGAAAAGGCCTACGCCGGGATACAGGATAATGACGGGATTTTTATCCCGTATAGCCGGACTATTTGGATGTTTACAGGTTTCGTAATACGTGGTATATAGCGCACGATAAGCTTCAAAAGCGGGAACTAGCCGTGCTTTTATGTTGCTTGTATCACTCAAGTCTTCGTCTGGCGCCAAATCAAGTACTAGGGGACTGATCTTGGTACGCAAAAAATGGTCTGGACAGCTAGTACCCATCGGGGCCAGCCTTTCCAAATCGTTTGAGTTGATAAATTCTAGTACCCGTTCATCGTCTGTAAAATGACCGACCATATGGCGTTCTGAAGAACAAAAGCCTCTCAGTATTGGCGCAAGCGCTGCCGCTTGCTCTTTACGTTTTTCCCAAGGTAGGCTTTCTATTTTATTGCCTCCAAATACCGGCCTTGTTTTGCCATAATGTTCTTCTATATATGTTGCGCAGGTTTCAATAACTTCCAGGGTATTGATATAGCTTTCATAGGCAGTATCTCCCCAAGTAAATAGACCATGCGATCCTAACATAATTCCACGGATACCCGGATTTTCATCTAAACATTGCTTTAATTTTAATCCCAAATCAAAACCTGGCCGTTGCCATTCTACCCATCCTATCGTTCCGTTAAATAGTTCTTTGGTGATTTTCTTACCATCTTTTGCTGCTGCAATAGCGATAGCAGCATCTGGATGTAGGTGATCGATATGTTTAAACGGAAGAAACCCATGCAAAGGCGTATCGATTGAAGGCGCCTTAGAAGCTAGATCATAGATGCTGTGGTTGAAGAGTTCGACCATCTCATCTTCGTGCTCAATGCCTCGGTATACGTTCTTCAGGTTACGCAACCGCTCTACATATAGGGCAGCCAAACCACTCTTCTTTAACGTACCCAGATCGCCACCTGAACCTTTTACCCACATCACTTCTACCTCTTTTCCTGTTAATGGGTCTTTTGCATACGCTTTGCACGAAGTATTTCCACCACCATAATTCGTTAAACGCAGATCGGCTCCTAATAGATTGGAGCGATAAATCAAGAGTGCCACCTCATCGCCAGCTAATTTTGCAGCCTCATCATCATCCCATAAGTAACTTACATGTTTAAAGCTCTCTTTTCTTACAATTTCAGACATATTTATTAAAATTTGAATACAAACGCTCATTTATGCCCATAGACGGCACGATTAATTTTTTAACCTATTTCTTTTGCAAAACCAACAATAATAACCGAAACAATGATCACCACGATACCCGATACTATCGTTAAGTACGTTTTTTTACTAACTCCTTTCCATTCTTTCAAAACAACACCCCATACATTAGCCAATAGAATGATAAAGGCCATGTGCAAAATCCAAGAGCTTGCGCCATTGCCTAATTTACTTTCTCCCATGCCGTAGAAGAAAAACTGTAGGTACCAAGTAGTTCCAGCAAGGGCACACAACAAATAATTCTTTAGCAAAGGTGTTTGGGCATCAACGTAATTTCCGTATGTTTTGTTGCGGATGTTTAAGAATAAACACCAGATGAAATTAGTGGTTAGGCCGCCCCAAAGGATAACGACATACGATACGTTATTTTGAAAAAGAAACTCCCCATCATTAGGATGTGCAGCTTTCCATAAGTCATTTGCAACATTAGCCATCGGTTTGCCTGCCTCGATACCGAAATTGAAACAAGCACTTAACACCCCGGAGATAATTGCCACAAGCAAGCCTAAACTTAAATTAAATTCATTGTTTCCACTCGCATCGCTGTGGCCGCCCAAATCACGCTCTTTACGCACCCCCGCCAGGCCACAGAGGTATACACCAACGATACAGATCGCCAAGCCGAACATGGTATATAGCCCCCAAGAAGTGCTAAAGAACATGCCGATGGTATCTTTGCCTACGGCCGGAAAAAACTGATAATAAATAGAAGGGATCATAGAGCCGATCACCATGGTTAAACCGAGCATAATGCTGCTACCAAGCGATACCCCAAGGTAGCGTACCCCCAAACCGTATGTCAATCCACCGATACCCCACAGTACACCAAAAAGGTAGGTATATCCCAATGTTGAACTGGGTGTATCAGCAATGATACGTGCAAAATCAGGAATGGTTAACCATGCGGCCAATGGTGGTACCAGAAGCCAGGAGAAAAGTCCACCTACAATCCAAAAGCTTTCCCAAGACCACGCCCGAACTTTCTTATAGGGTACATAAAAACTGCCCGAGGCAGCGCCCCCTATAAAATGAAAAATTACGCCTAATAATGCCTGCATAAAATATAAAGGTTTTTGTTGGTTACCATGCCCGCAAGTTAGTATATCACCTGCGTGCAACTGTCATGCCCTGTTATGACAAACAGTGGCGATAAGCAGTGATCAGTAACGAGTTTTAAGGGGCAAATGATGTGTATTTAACTCACAACTTTAAAAGGCACTGATTACGGATTACTGCTGACGAGCAATTATCTCAAGATCAAAAAATGGTAATTTTATCAGTAGCTTTGTAGGATATTACTAGAGAAAACGCTATCTTTTCCTTGTTTTTGATAAAATTTAAGATTTATGGTCTTTTCACCCTATGATAACGGGGTAAAAGCATTTAAAAACTACGTATGTGTAAACGTCATCACCGCTAAAACAATTATACAGATGAAAATAAGACAGGCCACTATGGCAGATTTAGCCGCCTTAGCAACTGTATTTGCCGACTACCGTTCTATCTCCGGCTTAGCGCATAATCTGGAAGATGGAAGAACCTTCTTAAAGGAGCGCTTGGAAAAAAAGGACAGCGTGATCTTCATTGCTATTATTGATGATGAAATTGTGGGCTTTACGCTATTGTTTCCTTTTTTTACACCCGCTGGAATAAAAGAAATCTGGTTACTGAATGATATCTACATTGCCGATGAATACCGGCATCAGGGAGTAGCCCAATCGCTATTGAGTGAAGCGGTTTTTTTCAGTAAGAAAACCAATAAGAGTAAGGTTTACCTAGCTACCAAAGCAGATAACGTAAATTCACAAACGCTATTCGAAAAATTTGGATTTAGGCGTACCAATTATGTAAACTACGAATTTATTACGGAGAACAATACGCAAGACTAAGGATATCCGTTTAGCAAATCTTAGCTGTTATTATAACATTAAAAATCTTTTCAAGCCTAAGCGGATGTGCTTTAATGCATATGTTATTTGATTTTCCACGGTACGTTTTGATATGTTCAGTCGATGGGAAATCTCCTGATTACTCAGCTGTTCATCCCTGCTTAAACTAAAAATTTCCTGACATCTTTTGGGTAGATCTTTCAGCAAGGATTCTTTAAATACACTTAACTCTTCTAAACGTTCATTGTATTCAGCACTGTTTATAACCGTTTCAGTCTTTAAGGATCTTAATGCCTGATCGTTCATAAATGTTAGCGCTTCTTTATAGCGTGTTTTCAAATATTTATAGGCATGATAGCGACAGGCATTTCTAACATATGCTTGGAATTCGCGTATTTCCAACTGTTCACGCTTGATCCAAATATTGACAAAGATGTTATGCACAATATCTTGACTTTCTTCAGCATCCTTTAGCAGATGAAAAGTACGCACATAAGCCATTTCCCAATGACGATTAAAAAGCTGATGATAAGCATTTCGATCACCAGCCTGCGTACTTTTCCATAAGTCGAGATCTGTTTTCACTTGATTAAGTCTATTAAAACCGTAGAGTTTTTCCAAAAATACAATTTCATGTGAACAAACAAAATAAATTAACGATTAACCCGGACTAAGAACCGCAAGAAAAATAAATTTCATTTTTTTATGTGCGTACCGATCAAGTTAAGGCTCTTATATATAACCAATCATATATGACCAGAGAAGCGTATATTATTTTATATGAGAAAAGAGCAGATGGCAGATGCACTCCTGAAGAGCTTGAGCAATTAGCCGCTTTTGAGGAGTTTCAGTTGATGCAGGAAAACGGGGAATGGGAGGCCGTGATGGGGAACAGGGACGAGATTAGGGATAGGCTTTCCAGGCGCATAGAAAAATCTTTACAAGAGCCCAGAAAGCGAAACATACCGTGGGGTATATGGACCGGTGTGGCTGCAGCAATTGTCCTACTGATCATCGGTTTTCTTGGGTATGATTTGAAATCGTATATCGATAAAGCGCAAAAACCGTCTCCTCCCCATCTCGCCCTTAATAATACCAAGGCGAGGTTAACCCTGAGTGACGGTTCTATTAAGGAGCTGGATGGAAATGAACGCGGTTTATTAGTAAAGGATGATCATTTAGCTGTTTTAAGCACTGCCGATGGACAATTGATTTATCAGTTCAATGAAGGGCACGACACGATGGAAGCAGAAGAAAAATGGAACAATTTAGAAACTCCAAAGGGAGGAACGTATCAGTTGCAATTGCCTGACGGATCAAAAGTATGGCTAAATGCGGCCTCTTCACTGCGCTTTTCCAACCAATTCAATAGTCGGGAGCGTGTATTGGAATTAAGAGGCGAAGCTTATTTTGAAGTCAGCAAATCCAACAAACCTTTTCGGGTGTTGGCTGGCAACACCGAAGTGGCTGTCTTAGGGACCCATTTCAATATAAGCGCCTATGGCGATGAACAATTTACAAAAACCAGTTTATTAACGGGCGCTGTAAAAGTTAATTATGGCGATATCCATCAATTATTGAAACCGGGGCAGCAGGCTGTTGTACAGCAAGGAAAGCCGAACATTTCTATACAGCAACTAGATATGGAAGAGGCAATCGCCTGGCATAAGGGCCTTTTCCTATTTTCTAACGAAGATATACGATTAGTCATGCGAAAAATACAACGTTGGTACGATGTTGACGTCGTATATAGTCCGGATATAACGAATTATCAGCTAAGTGGCAGCATATCCCGTGATGGGACGCTTAAAGATGTGCTGCAAATGCTTGAATTAACAGGAATTGTTCATTTTAAACTAGAGGGAAGGAGGATTTATGTCATGAAGTAAACAGCTATCAATAGGACAAAAGGAGCCGGAAGTGCGGTAACACTTCCAGCAAGTTGGGGTCCTACACTTAACAGAGAAAACGTAACCATTAAATAACCCAAACTGTTCAAAAGTATGAAATTTTATACTGTATCCCTATACGGTAAAGGGTATTACATGCTAAAAAAATCCTATCGGATTATGAAGCTAGCACTTATACTAACCATGCTGACCGTCATGAAAGCTATTGCAGTAAGCTACGGTCAGCAAATCACGATTAAGCTGAAAGACGCTTCAGTTGAAGAAATGCTGAAAGTCGTTCGCCAACAAACGGGCTATAATCTGCTCTATAGTCCTCAAATTATAAGCAAAGGACATCGTTTTGACATCGATGTGGAGCATGCACCTCTTCAGGAAGTACTTGATCATGTATTTGAAAAACAACCGTTGGCCTACACGATCAGTGGCAAAACAATTATACTCAAAGAAAAGCCAGCTCCTGCAATAACATCAGTAACGGAACAACAACACCTTGAAGGCCAAGTTGTCGATGAACATGGGGTAGCTCTGGAAGGCGCTACCGTATTGCTTAAGAATACCACAATTGCTACCCAGACCGACAGCAAGGGAATTTTTCGCCTTCAGGTCCCTAATCAGCAACGCATAACGGTACTAATTGTCCGTTCTGTGGGTTATGTTTCGCAAGAAATACCTGTTTCAGGTACGGAAAAAGTAAAAGTCGTGTTAAAAGAAGAGCAAACCAGCTTGAATCAAGTGGTGGTCATTGGCTATGGAACACAGAAAAAAAGCGACATCACCGGTTCTGTGAGTTCGATTAAATCATCGGATTTCAACAAAGGCACCAACACCACCTTCGACCAGATGATAAGCGGGAAGGCTAGTGGTGTCCAGATTATACAGAACAGTGCAGAGCCCGGTGGTGGTGTTTCCGTTCGGATCAGGGGAGCCAGTTCTATTAACGCCGGATCCAGTCCGCTTTACGTTATCGATGGTTTACCCATTGACAATGCTCCTGCAGTAACGGGAGGTGGAGCGAATTTCGATGCACCAAGAGTTCCCAGAAATCCATTGGCCGCACTAAATCCTGCCGATATCGAGTCTATTGAGATTTTAAAAGATGCCTCTGCCACGGCGATATATGGGGCACGCGGAGCCAATGGTGTTGTCATTGTAACCACCAAAAAAGGTAAAGAAGGGGCTACACAGGTTTCTTATAACGCTTCGACAGGCCTGCAACAGGTTGCACATAAGATCGATCTGCTGACCACCAGCGAATATAAAGACGTACTCAACGGTATCATCGATGCTGGAGGTGGCGCCGAAACCTATCGTATTGGAGATGATTTATCGACAACCGACTGGCAGGATGAGGTCTTTAGGAAAGCCATCATTCAAAATCATGCACTATCCTTATCAGGAGGAAATAACAAAACCAAATTTTATACCTCCTTCAATTATTTTGATCAACAGGGGGTAGTTAAGAGTACCGGGTTTAAACGTTACAGTGCGAAGCTAAACCTCAGTACGGCCGTTACCGATAAATTAGAGACAGGCGTTTCATTAAATGTTAGTTATACTCGAGATGATTATGCCCCTGGAGGATTTGGTATTAATGCTGAGTCGGGCACCATATACTCCATGTTGAATTTTGATCCAACATTAGCCCTTAGGGATGCCAATGGCGTTTATACCCTATCTCCCTTTTTAGACATGGATAATCCGCTGGCCTTACTCGAGGGTGCTAATGCCTTGGCCAACACCTATCGCACATTTGGTACGGCTTATGCCAAATACCAGCTACTGCCCGGTTTATCGGCCAAGATAAACCTTGGTGGCGATTTTTCCAATCAAAAACGCGACGTGTATGTTAGTCGGATTACCCGTGTTGGTGGACCATTAGGCGGTTCTGCCTCCATATTGCAGGGAACATTAAGCAATTACCTGGTAGAGGGTACCCTTAATTACGACAGACAGTGGAACGAGCATACGGTAAGCGCCGTTTTAGGAGCCACAACCCAACGCTTTATTACCGATAATACCAATCAGAATGCCCGTAATTTTCCTTCCGATTTAACGGGTACCTACAATACCGGTTTAGGCGATCAAAGTACCTATCGCTTGGGCAGTGAACGCCGGACAAATCGTTTACAGTCTTATCTCGGACGTATTAATTACACCTTCAAGGATAAGTACCTCCTTACAGGATCTTTCCGGATGGACGGTTCCTCACGTTTTGGTACGAATAATAAATTCGGTTATTTCCCATCTTTTGCACTGGGCTGGAAGTTACATCAGGAAACATTCATGCAAGGAGCAACGGCAATTTCAAACTTAAAACCACGTTTAAGTTGGGGCCAAACCGGTAATCAGGAAATCGGAGATTATGCCGCGATTACCACCTTCAGCACGGGGCCGAGTGCTATTCTTGACGATCAGCTGGTCACCACCACGCAACCTGCACGCATTGCCAATCCCGACCTAAAGTGGGAAACAACCGAACAATTTAATATAGGCGTGGATTTTGGCCTTTTCAATGAACGTATTTCCGGTACAATCGATTATTTCCAGAAGAAGACATTCAATATGTTACTCGATCTGCCCATACCCACGACCACTGGTTTTACTTCCATCTTATCCAATGTAGGCAGTATACGAAATACCGGTTGGGATTTTGGCATTACCACACAGAATTTAATAGGAGATTTCGCATGGACTACCAATATCAATCTATCCACCCTACATAATAATGTATTAAATTTAGGAGGGATTGGACAGATTATTACCGGTGATGCTGGTCAAACCAATCAAGTGTTCATCATCCGGGAGGGATTACCTGTCTATTCTTTTTACGGTTATCAGATTGACGGCATTTGGCAGACAGACGACGACTTTTCGGTAACCCGTGACCCAGTAGCTCCCGGAGATATCAAATACCATGATAGCAATGGAGACGGCGTAGTCAATGCCGACGATCGGACGATCCTGGGCAACTCATTTCCGAAGCTTACCTGGTCTTTGGGCAACAACTTTTCTTATAAAAACTGGCAGCTTTCGGTATTCCTTGAGGGCGTAGAAGGGATTAAGATGTTAAACAATAATCTAGTAGATGCCTATTTCCCAGTACAATTCCGTCGTAATCGTTTTGCCGAACCTTATTTAAACCGCTGGACACCAGAGCATCCTTCCGACAAATATCCATCCTTTGTCAATCCAACAGGACAAGGAAGCAAACTGGTAAACAGCTATACAGTAGAAGATGCTTCCTATCTCCGACTGCGCACCTTAACCTTAGCGTATAACTTACCGCTGAACAAAAAGTATATGCGTAACCTAGGAGTCAGTTTAACGGCAGAGAACCTATTTACCATTAGTGATTACAGTGGTTTTGATCCTACGGTTAACCCGAATGGAGGAGCTTTTAATCGAATTGATTTCAACGCCTATCCCATGGCCAAGACCTTTATCTTAGGCGTATCGGTAGATTTTTAACAGATTACAGAACCATGTATAGCATATCCATGAAAACTCATCAACTATATTTCCTGTTATTCATCCTCATTGGATTATGTGGATGTGAAAAACAATTAGAAGAACCTGTATATTCTCAGCTCGAACCAGAGGGTTTCCTCGCGACAGAAGAGGGCGTAAACTCCTTACTTAATGCTGCCTTTGCAGAAGGGTATATTAATGGTTACGAAGGAAAAAACAGGGTCATGCTTGAAAATTGGTCGACCGACATCGAATGGGAAACCGATGGTGCTGAAAACAGAACCGCTTCACAAGTCACCAATTTCACCTTAGACGCATCGCTCGATTGGTTGTTCGGCACCATGTGGCTCCGGCCTTATCGCGCGATCCGGAATGCCAACCTTCTTTTGGACAACATAGACAAAGCCACCATTTCAGATGAAGATAAGGCTGTATATGTAGCAGAAGCACGATTTATACGTGTATTAAGTTATGTTCACCTCTACTCATGGTTTGGGTCGGTACCCTTACGGACATCCTCCAATGATCCTTTAGAACTGCCCAGAGCTGAAGATGCGGTGTTACGCCAATTCATAGCAGACGAGCTGCTGGCTGTAGCCAAGGTTTTACCCGATCCAGGAAGTGAAAAAAACTACGGACGCCCAAATAAAGGAGCCGCCATGGCGCTTCTTTGTAAGTTTTACCTCAATACGAAGCAATGGCAGAAAGCAGCAGATCAGGCACAGGCCCTTATCGACCTTAACCTGTATAGCCTGTATGCCAACTACGAGAATTTGTTTAAAGTGGAAAATGAGCGGAACAGTGAATTCATCTTAGTAAATCCACAAAGCCCTCAAGGCGCAGGTATGAACTATATGAATGGGGCATTTCCTCCAGGTTTTGCAAGCGATCCACGAACCGGCCTTACGATGCGTAGCAATTGGGCCAATTGGGCTGCACAATACCGCTTGTATGATACTTTTTATAATTCTTTCGATGATGATGATAATCGTAGGAATCTTATCCTTACGCGTTATATTAACACACAAGGGGCTACGGTATCCTTACTAAATAACAACAACACCCGTTCATTTAAATATTGGCCTGATGCCAATGCTATTGGCAATGAGCATGGAAATGATATGTCGGAAATTCGTTATGCCGATATCCTTTTGTCTCGTGCGGAAGCATTAAACGAATTGAATGGCCCTAATCAAGAATCCATAGATTTGGTTAATCAAATCCGGCAACGGGCAGGTTTGGGAGCTAAACCGCTAACCATAGGGCAATTTTCCAGTAAGGAAGATTTCAGGGAACACTTGCTGAAAGAACGGGGATGGGAATTTTATGCTGAAGTAGGTATTCGACGGGAAGATTTGATCCGAATGGATCGTTTTATTGCTTCTGCACACGAACGCGGTAAAACCAATGCACAGGATTATCATCGTTTCTTTCCCATTCCGCAGGCCGCGCTCGACGCAGACCCCAGTTTAGCACAAAACGAAGGATATTAATTTTATGTATTGAAAACGAAGTATAATACATTATGAATAAGATAAATCGACCCCATTTAAGCATCGTGACCATAATCGCCTTGTCGATTTCTGTCAACCTTTTTGCACCTCCCACTTATGCCCAAGGTCAGGATACAAGGCCCAACATCCTGTTAATTCTGGCCGACGATTTAGGCTACTCTGATTTGGGATGCTACGGAAGTGAAATTGAAACACCCAATATTGATAAGCTAGCAAAAAACGGACTTCGGTTCAGCCAGTTTTATAACACATCCCGTTGCTGCCCATCACGTGCGGCCCTACTTACGGGCGTTTATAATCATGATGCCGGTATAGGTGAGATGACCACTAAGCGCGCCGAACCGGGTTATCAAGGGCATATCACAGAAAACACCGTGACGTTGGCTGAAGTGTTAAAACAAGCCGGTTATCAAACCGCTATGGTAGGCAAGTGGCATGTATCCAACACTATTGAGCAAAAAGATTCGGAAGAGCAGTTAAAATGGCTCAATCATCAGGTACATTATCCCCTATTCTCTCCGATAGAACAGTACCCAACCCGTAGAGGTTTTGATAAATTCTACGGAACGATATGGGGTGTCGTTGATTATTTCGACCCCTTTAGTTTGGTAAACGGAGAAGAAGCGGTACAGGAAGTGCCCAGCAATTACTACCATACCGATGCCCTGAATGACACTGCTGCTCATTATATCAAAAGCCTAGTTCAAGGTGATCAGCCATTTTTTCTATATCTCGCTCACAATGCGCCACACTGGCCATTACAAGCACTACCTGAGGACATTGCCAAATACGAAAAGACCTATCAAGTTGGCTGGTATGCTATCCGGAAACAACGCTACGAGCGCATGGTAGCTTTGGGTCTAATCGACCCCAAGCAAACACCCCTTTCTCAAGCGCTGAAGGCCGATGAAAATTGGGAAAGCAATCCAAGCAAAGCTTGGGATGCGCATGCAATGGCCGTACATGCCGCGATGGTAGACCGAATGGATCAGGGAATTGGTCGTGTCATCAAAGCACTTGAAGAAAGCGGCGCATTAGCCAACACCCTGATTCTCTTTCTGAGCGACAATGGGGCAAGTCCTGAAAATTGTGCAGCTTTTGGCCCCGGTTTTGACAGACCCGGTGAAACACGGGATGGCAAGCCCATCAGCTATCCGGTTAATAAGGATGTACTACCAGGGCCACAGACCACTTATGCCTCTATTGGTGCTAAATGGGCAAATGTTGCCAACACCCCCTATAGGGAAGCCAAAGCTCAATCGTATGAGGGAGGTGTCAGAACACCTTTAATTGCATATTGGCCCGAAGGGTTAAAAGCACCAAAAGGAAGCATTTCCAAACAAGTAGGACATGTGATGGACTTCATGGCTACGTTTATTGACCTAGCCGCGGCAAAGTATCCTACAACCTATAAGGGACATGAGATTGTAGCCGCCGAAGGATTAAGTTTAGTCCCTTCATTGCAAGGTCAATCCGCAGTCGGACATCAGGAGCTATTCAATGAACATTATAATGCTAAATATGTACGCCAAGGCGATTGGAAATTAGTAGCTAAGCCTAACGGCCAATGGCATTTATACCATTTAGTAGAAGACGGTTCGGAGAATCATGATCTAGCAGCTACTTATCCTGATAAGGTAAAAGAGCTAGAAACAAAATGGAATATTTGGGCAAAGGCTCATCACGTATATCCAAAACCTGGTAAATAAACCGATAACTGACGTATATACGCTGGCCGATTAAACAAAGAAGGGAGAACGTAACGGTTCTCCCTTCTTTGTTTTTTCAAGCTATTGTGCGGCATTATTCGAAATCACTTACACTAAGCGTAGGATTGATTTCCTGTTCTACAACTGTCATTTTTAACGGTACAGGCATATTCGGACTATTAATGGTACTTCCTATTGGCAGTTTGACTCCATTGTAATCCTTATAGGCTCCAAATTCCACTTCTCCGATACTAGTGCTGGTTGATTTCAACTTTAATCCACTCGACACACTATAGTAATTGACTACTTTTGTTCCATCAGGCTGAGTTACGATGATTTTATAAGCATCTTCTTCGTTCACTTTACCTATCCCATCCAAAGCCACTTTTGCTCCGTTAGCTGCATAATATAATTCAGGAAAAATTGTCAGCGTTTGCTTGAGTGCCTGAAACATTTCGGCGGGAGCTTCCTTTTGCTGTCCTTTCATCTCCATGGTAGCCTTATCCTTATGGATAATAATTTTTGAGAGCACTTGGTCACCCATTTTCATGGTTTGTACCGCAACCGGTTTAGTTTGATCGACCAATAATGCTGCGGTTATTTTCATTCCCTGTACTTCCGCCTCTTGTACGCTTTTCAACGATTTCACCGACTGCAGTTTCTCCCGACCACCTAGCGCTTTCAAATAATTGTTGATAACGCCTTCTGCAGTGACAGATGCATCTTGAACAGCCGTTTTAACTTCTGGTTCTCCGGTATTGGTATAATAAGCAATATCTCCATACGGTTTTAGCTTATCCTTAAAGGCATCAGTATTACCCACGACCACAATATAAGCATTATCCGGTTTACTATATTTGGGCGCCAAGCTATTCAGTTGCGCAACACTTACCTCATTCAAATGCTTTAAATAATTTTTATAGTAGTCTTGAGGTAGTTCTTGAAGTTCGGTATTAATCGCAAACCGGGCAATAGTAGCCGGCTGTTCTAACGAACGGCCAAATCTTCCGCTCATGACCGCTTTAGCTGAGGCCAATTCTTCTTCCGTAATGGTATTTTGATCCAATCGCTTCAGTTCTTGTAAAAATTGATAGATAGCACTATCAGTTACTTCAGTACGGACACTGGCATTTGCATCAAAATTACCTACGATTTTATCTGGAGAGATGGTAGAGTAGGCGCCGTAAGTATATCCTTTGCGTTCACGCAAATTCAGGAACAAGCGACCGGTAGAACCACCACCTAAGATATTGTTAAGTACTTGGGCCGCTAGCGCATCCGGATCATTATACTTCAAGGCTAGCGGGTAGGTTACTTTCACGATAGACTGTACACTTGTCGGCCGGTTAACCAAAACAACATTCGTCTTTTCAGGAGCTGCAGGAACAGGCCATTCTATTTTTTTAACATCCCCCTTCGTCCAACTACCAAAATATTGATTGGTCAGTTTCTCCGCTTCTTTCTTTGTGATATCGCCTACAATAGCGAGGTAACCAATATTGGGTTTAAAGTAGGTATCATAATATGTTTTGACATCTGTGAGTTGAACATTGGCTACTGTTTTTTCTGTGGCGAATTCACCATATGGGTGATCTTTGCCATATAAAACGACATTAGCCACTTTATCGGAAATGGCTTCAGGATCATCTTTTTCACTAGCAAGACCAGAAATAGCTTGTTTCTTCAGCTTATCCAATTCTGTTTGCGGGAAGGACGGATGAAGTAAAATATCCGAAAACAAGGTCAATAATTTATCTTGATACTTTGTTAAGCTAGAAGCACTGGCAGATGCAGAGCCAAAGGTAATGGATCCGCCGATCCGATCAATGGCTTCATCCAATTCGTCTTTGGTGCGACGCTGTGTTCCACCCATCAACATGTCGCCAACAAAGCTTGTTAATCCCGCTTTCTCTCCTTCATATACAGGAGAACGATCAAGCACCAATGAATAGGTAACCCGAGGCAATTTATGGTTTTCCACCACAAATACTTTTAATCCGTTAGCCAAGGTGAACGTTTCGGCGTTGCCGATATTAATTTCTGGGGCTGGTCCCGGTTCAGGATATTTACTTCGATCAACCTGTCCATAGCTAAGCCCCATGGAACTTAAAAATAATGCGATATATATACTCGTTTTTTTCATGATGAATCTCTTGCTGATGTGTTGGAAAAACTATTGATGCTGCGCTGTACTTTTAGGTAAATAATGCAAAACAACCCTTCCATTCTTCACTAAATATTGTTTAGCCACCCGCTGGATATCGGCCTTAGTAACCTGATTGTATTTTTTCATTTCCTGATTGACTTCATCCGCGTGACCATAATAGACCTTAGCTTCTGCTAAGCTTTCCGCTATTCCGGCTACCGATGAAAAACGATTGACCACCATATTTTCGATTTGCGCTTTTAGCTTGGCAAAGTCACTATCGGTGATCCCTTGGTTTTGCAATTTACTAATCTGTTCATCGATGGCATATTCTAACGAATCTGCTTGAATTCCCATATTAGCAATACCCAAAAACAGAAACAGTCCGCCGTCTTCCAGATCCAAGGGCATAGCTACTACCTGTACTGCTTTCTGTTGTTTATCTACCACCTCTTTATTGAGTAAAGAGCTTTTTCCGCCAGCTAAATAGGTAGAAAGCATATTCAAGGCATAACTGTCAGGACTATCTTTACGGGGCAGATTATACGCTTCTACAACAGCGGGCAGCTGAATATTATCGTAAACCGTATCCCTAATTTCCTGGTCACGCTTTGGCTCTGTTATATGAGGACGGTTAATTTCGCCTTGGCCTTTTGGAATTTCATCGAAATATTTTTTTACCCATGCTTCTGTCTGGTCATAATCAATATCACCTGCTATCGAAAGCACGGCATTGTTGGGCACATAATATGTTTTATAAAACGTCATGAATTCATCAAGCGAAGCAGCATTCAAATGTTCCATTGAACCGATAGTTGCCCAGTGATAAGGATGTTTCTGATAAGCACGCTTCAAGACCTCGATTAAAATGGAACCATAAGGTTGGTTATCCATACGTTGTCTTTTCTCTTCCTTTACCACTTCTCGCTGCGTTTCCACACCGACGGAATCAATTTTGGCATGCATCATCCGTTCGCTCTCCATGTATAAAGCCGTTTCCAAATAATTGGATGGCACGACCTCATGATAGTAAGTCTGATCATTAGTGGTATATGCATTAAGTGTTCCGCCTATACCCTCAATCTTTTTCATGAATTCGCCTCTCCCGATATTTTCGCTACCCTCAAATAGGAGGTGTTCAAAAAAATGGGCAAAACCTGTCCGCTCTGGATTTTCGTTTTTAGAGCCTACATGGTACAAAACGGAAACAGCAGCAATAGGGGTGGTTTTATCCTGATGCATAATTACGGTTAATCCGTTTGCCAACGTAAATTCTTTAAACTTGATTTTTTCCTGGGATTGTGCAATAGCGGTTAGGCACAACAAGCCTGTTAGTAAACCGCCGGAAAATAGTTTTCGTTTATTCATCTGTTTATATTATTCGTTTTATGGGTGATTAATGGCATTATCTTGAGCATACACACTTCGATCTGTTGGATTACTGAATAGTTGACGGTAAATTTATTGTTTATCAGCGGTAAATTACGAATATCTAATCATATCAGGACTGAAATTTGCAAAATTTATTATGCTCCTATTGCATTTGCTGACCTTCAGTACTTTCTCCTGCCTTTTGATCGTCATTTTGGATACCACGTTCTTTTCGAGGTTTGGCATTATAGTTCATTTTACCGAATTTCCAGCTAAACGTGATTCCGAAGGAACGGAAAGGTACGGCAAAGTTAGACGTTTGCTTATACGTAGCCGTTTCTATTTCCGATTTAAAATTCTTCACCTTATGGAATGGATCTAACATATTGAATCCAATCGTTGCCTGTTTATTCAGAATTTCTTTCTTCATACCTAAACTCCACATGTTGAAAGCAGGCGTATATCCTTGAAAGGTACGCCTAGGCGCATTTAAAATTAAAAATGTTTCGGCAATCAGGCCTCCTTTTAAGTTAACCGTGCCACTTAAAAAGGCTTGGTACATCCAATACACCCCGTTATTTGTGGTTAAGCTTTCGTCTACATTTTGCAGATTAATATCATAGGTATACCAGTTGAGGTTGCCGCGCAGGGTTAAAATTTTGATTGGATTTACGGAAGCAAAAAGATTGGTTCCAAAGGAATTATTGGATCCGATATTTTCAAAGCTTTGCAGCACCACCGGTTGCTCTTCACTACCGATATTGGTATAGATCGATTCGATAACATCATTGGTACGTCTGTAGTAAAGTGAAGCATTTAAGATGCTACTTTTAATCATGGTAGAATAGCCCAATTCAACATTGTGTGACAACTCCGGATCAAGTGCTGGATTCCCCTGACGTTGATTAACCGGATCTGCTTCATTTCTAAAAGGGTTGAGGTAGAACAAACTCGGCCTTTGGATACGTTGATTATAACTTAGCTTAAGCGTCGACATTTTACCGAGTTTTTTCGATACAATTAAACTAGGCAGTACGTTATGATAGTTATTTTTAAATGCCGGAAAATCCCCAACCGGATCACCATCCAGCAGGGTATATTCGTAGCGTGCTCCTGCCTTTAGCTCATACTTTTCTCCGAAAGGTACACTCAGAGTAAAATATCCTGCGCCAACGTTTTGGGTATAGCCAAAATCATAACTACGCTGTGCCGTGTTAACATACGCTCCATCCTGCATCATGGTATCTACATGGACATCAGAAGATATATCACGCAATATTGCCTTTGCGCCAATTTCTAGCACCGTTTTGTTAAACGGATGTGTATAATCTACCTGAAAAGTCCATTCGTTATTGACACCGTTATTATACCCCAACTCATTTGGACGGTAGCCCGATTGCTGATAAAATGTTGTATAATCGGTATTATTCTTATTCTTGGAGTACTGTCCGGCAAAGGTTATTTCCTGCCCCTTCTTTTCAAACTTATGGGTATAGTCGGCACTCCAATCGAAGCCATGGAAACGCATGTCATTATCCGTATTACTTAACAGCTCCTGCGTACCACCAAAAACGGATGTTACATCACCTGCAGTGGCCATCTTGAACGTATTATAATTAAAAGAGGAACTGAGGAGGTTTTTATCATCAATATCGTAATCTAAGCCAATACTACCTCTACCGCCTCCACGCTTGGTTTCACTCGCGCTGCGTTGTGAAATAAGCGGAGCATCCGTCAACGATCGCTGATCAAAAGAAACATCTGTTGTTACCGGCCAACCCCACATCGCTCCGAGATTTGTCGTTATGCCAAGTTTTCCCTTACGGATATTCAGATTTCCGTTAAAATTATTTTGTCGGGTACCAATTCCTCCTGATACAGAGCCATTAACTCCGACGACATCTCTCTTTTTGGTGATGATGTTAATGATCCCCGAAGTACCTTCCGCGTCATATTTAGCAGAAGGGCTAGTAATAACCTCCACATTTTTTATCTGATCGGCAGGGATCATCCGTAAAGCATCGGCCACGTTATTATTCATGGCACCAGAGGGTTTACCATTGATAAAAATACGTACATTCTGATCACCGCGAAGCGATACGTTCCCATCCATGTCAACAGCCAATAAAGGCACCTTTCTTAGCACATCCGCCGCATTTCCTCCGGCTACAGTAACATCTTGTTCTGCATTATAAACCAATCGGTCTACTTTATTTTCAACTAGCGGAACTTGTCCGGTTACTTCTACTTCCTGTAAAGCGGTTGCATTTGGACTTAGCAAAATTTCGGAAAGATTGACAACCGTATTTTCTTGATTAATGGTTACTGGTTCATAACTTGCCGGGGTATATCCCATAGCACTTATAACAAGCTTATACTGTCCGATATTAATTCTATTTAGCGTAAAGCTCCCTTCTTCATTTGCTAAGGCTCCGGTAACGGCTTGTGCGGAGCCGGGTTTCAATAAGGTGATGGTAGCGAAATCTACTGGCTTTTTGGTAACAGAGTCGATCACATGGCCCTTGATTATGCCTTCTATTGGTTGCTGTCCGTAGACATTTATACACATTAATTGCATCAACACCAACCAAACGAACGGTCTACTTTTTTTCATCTGCATAAATTTGTTTATTGCGATACTATTTGTTTTTAGCGACACCCATGAAAATGCTTCGCTACATTTTTAAAAGCAACGAAGCGTTGCCTAAATTGGATGTATTGTGCTATTTTTTGAACATTAGTCTGCTCCTACCACCAAATGTTACAATAATAAAAGAGAGACAAAAGTAACTAATTAGTTACTTTTTAGCTCTATCTACTTAACAGGCTACCAATTAATTTGGTCAACAGCATATCCGGAATATCGAGAAGGGTCTCATTTTTTTATCATCGTCATCAAAAAAATATATTGTTTGTTTTTTTTGGCACGGTATATGTTGAAAAGTCAGTAGGTTTAGGTTGATTTGAAACTTAGGTTTCGACCCCACTTCCCAAGGTGGGGTTTTTTTATTTTTTACCCATTCATTGAAAAGGTTGTTTTTATTTTATTGGAAGGATGAAGTCTATCCATTCCCTTTCCAAATTAACCGAAAAAGATCAAGATCAGTTTTCGTAAAAAATGGCATGACCTCTATCTTTTTATCCAAAAAAGCTACAAATAATATACTTTTTAGCTTGATTGGGCAAGCATATTCCTTATAATTTTCAAACATTACTTTTGGCTAAAAACGCATTTGTAAAAAGCAAATTTGCGACTATCTTTGTTCTTCACTTGAGGTGTTTTTTACTAAAAAAACGCCTGACAGGCTGTCAGCACAGGCTAAAAACACTTTTAGGAAAGTGTAGCCATACCTATTTACATGCTGCAAAATTGGCCAAATAGTACTATAAACTAAAAATAAATATAAAGTTTATTTTTATACTGATATTCAATAATATATTTTTATAAAAAGCAGTAAATTACGATTTTCACATTGTTCATTGCCCTAAAAAGGCACTTCCGTTTATAACCCTTATTTCAAAAGTAATTTTTATTCAATAAATACTAAATCATGATAGACCTAATAAGCTGATTTACAAAAATAAAAAAATATAGCCCAAGTGATATTAACAATTTCATAACCACAAAAAGGTCATCGATAAACAAAGCGCTGGTCAATCGGCACCATCTAAAGAACCACGATTCAATATACTAATAAAATTAGCATCCATAATGCTGAAAAAATAACGCGGTTAGAATCAACAAAACGGAAATCTATACTTCAAATTTGCTTACACAAAAGAAACAAGGTGTTCTAAAAGCTATACAAGTACAGTTTTTAGAACACTTGCATTACGTTATGCATTACGCTTTATGCTTTATGCTTTATGCTTTTTTATAACCTTAGGATGAAACTAAAAACCTATAATATCCTTACCTTAACCGCACCGTTCAAAGGCTAAAAATCTTTTACAATACGGGTATTTGCTAAAACAAATTTTTTATGGTTAACTGGACTATTGACCCCCAACATTCAGCGATTCACTTCAAAGTAAAACACATGCTTATTTCAACAGTAACGGGTATGTTCACTAAATTTGATGGTACGGTCGACTCGATAGATGGGCATCACTTTGAAGATGCTTCCATTAGGCTAAGCATAAGTACCGCTAGTGTCTACACGAATGAAGCATATCGCGATGACCACCTGAGATCAACAGCATTTTTCGATGTTGATCAATTCCCATTTATTACTTTTCAATCAAGTTCTTTTACAAGCCAAGGCAAAAGAAATTTTATTTTAAAAGGCCAATTAACTATTAAAGCGATAAGCCAGCCTATTGAATTACAGGTTAAGTTTGGCGGTATCGCTAAACATGAAGGACAGGAGAAAGCTGGTTTTAAAGTTTCAGGAAATCTTAATCGCAAAGATTTTGGTTTGCGTTATAACCCATTAATGGAAGCCGGAGGCATGGTGGTATCAGAGATAGTGGAAATTAAAGCAAATGTAGAATTGACTAAACAACAATAATTTTATGAACAATTACAAAACAGTATCCGAATCGCAAACAACGATGACGGAACTGATGATTCCTGCTTATTCCAATTTTGGTGGAAAAATACATGGGGGTATCATTTTATCCTTAATGGATAAGGCTGCATACGCTTGTGCGGCCAAACATGCAGAAACGTATTGCGTAACTGCTTCCATCGATACTGTGGACTTTAGGGCCTCTGTTGAGGTGGGCGAAATCATATCACTATTAGCATCGGTCAATTATGTAGGTAATTCATCTTTGGTGGTAGGGATCAAGGTACTAGCGGAGAATGTGAAAAATCACCAGGTTAAACACACCAATTCCAGCTATTTTACCATGGTAGCATTAGACGAACAAACCCATGCTCCGATACAAGTACCTGGTTTGGTTCTGGAAAATGCGGTACAGATTCAGCGTTTTATTACGGCTATGCACCGAAAAGAACTGAATCGTTATTATCGCGAGGAAGGCGAACGCCTTAAATCTGTATTTAAAAGTCAGGATGTGCTGGACACGCTAAAAAAGGAGCGTTGTATCATCAAAACATCCTGATTCAATGACGTCAGGGACACCGAAGAATATGGTCGACTTCGATAATGGGCTAAGCTGTTTCGATAGTTAAATACCCCACTTCGATAACGAAATGCACGAAACTGCTATCGAAGTCGACCATCATGCGATCGAAATGGAGTATCCCTAGCGCCCCATAACATTATAAAAATTGTAATCGGTATTGGGGGCGTCTTTGAACCCCAAGTGATGGCTAATCGTAACTAACTGCCCCCGATGGTACGTGTTATGTGTAACCATTTGCACAATATACTCCGAAGCCGCATAGGTACAGGTAAACCAGGGGCTTTCAACCGGTAATTCTTCATGCAGATCGGCTTCCGACATGGCTTTTACAAAATCTGCAATGCGGGCAGATTGTTCAATTAATCCCGCTAAGATGTTATTCAATCCCATCGGATAGTGTTCTTCTTGAAAATCTTGCTTTTTATTAATAATCGCAAACCAGTATCCTTGGGTTCTCCACATATGATGCAAGGTTAAACAGATACTTGAAAAGCTTGATGCCACTTCTTTTTCCAAAAGCTCTTTCGGTTTGGAACCCAACCACTTAATTAGAGAAAGATTGGTCCATAAGTCATAATCGACGAAGTTTTTCACAAAACTATTGAGGCTAGGTTGTTCTATTGTAGTCATACTTATTGCTTGTTCCATAATTGCTGTTTTTTGCTTTTAGAACAAAATAAAAACCACGAAATGACAACAGTATGTCAGTTAAATAATTGACCCTTGTTTTTTCTTAATATGCCTTCGATCGGGGTAACTGCATTTCATATATGGTTAATTGTTGAAAACAAAAGAACCTTTTAATTTTACTTTTTTTCCCCGCGAAAAAAAGTAACAAAAAAAGCTCCCGGCTTAAAACCTCCTTTGAAAGCTACAGCTACTACTTAGCTAGTACAAACCGGATGTTTTGAGGCCGATTTTTTCGAACATGAAAGGTATACCTTTCAGATCTTAACCCATTTCCCAACCCTTCTGTTGGCAACCAAAGGCACGGTCGGTTTAAAGCACCTACTGTTGGCTTTCGAATCCATTCGCCTCCAAAATTTACATCTTGTAGTGGGATGCACTACCGTTCCTGTAAATTTTGAAGCGAAGAGTTTCTTTGCTACTTTCTTTGCGGAAAAGAAAGTAGTTAAAATAAACCTTCTATTTCTATAAATGAATTGCTCTAGCCTTCTATTAAATGTATTGTATTATTGCAGGGTTTTATCTAGGTTTGTTATAGCTGTAAATAACAAGCGAAAAGAAAGCATTGATGCAATGAATTATCAGGCAATTATCACAGAAACTGCCGAATGGGTGAACGAATATGTAGCGCAACATAGCACTACATCATTATGTTTTCACAATCTAACCCATACCCTACAAGTAGTGGAGGCGGCAAAAAAAATCGGTTCTTATTATCAGTTAGCAGAGCATGATCTCTTTATCGTTACAGAAGCTGCTTATTTCCACGACTTGGGCTATTATAATGGCGCTGCCCTTGGCCATGAAGTGCGTAGTGCTGAAATAGCTGCTACATTTTTGCGTGAGCGATCCGTAGAAGAAGACACCATATTAGCGATACAAAATTGTATTAAAGCCACACACATCCCTCAACAGCCTAAAAATTTACTAGAGGAAATTGTTTGTGATGCGGATTTGTTCCATTTGGGTGGTGATGACTTTTTAGACAGGAATAAGCTCATGCACAAAGAAGCCGAGACATGCAAAGCGCATTCGATCAGTAAAAGCGATTGGCGAAAAGGAACGATCCAGTTGCTGCAAAACCACCATTACCATACCTCCTACGCAAAATTATTTTTGGAAGAAAAAAAGAAAAGAAACTTGAAAATGCTGTTAAAAAAAGAAGGCAAAGATGGAGAAGAGGCGAAAGAAAAAACAAAAGAGAAAAAAAAGAATCGTCCTGATCGCGGAATAGAAACCATGTTTAGGGTAACCTCAACCAATAATCAACGCTTGAGTGATATGGCGGATAATAAATCTCATATTCTGATCACGGTTAATTCCATTATCCTTTCTGCCATATTTGCCCTGCTGATGCGAAAGTTAGACAGTAATGAGCACCTCATTGTCCCTACGTTAATTTTGCTTGCCGTAAGCTTATCAACCATGACTATTGCGATTTTAGCCACAAGACCGAATATTCCTAAAGGCTATTTTACCGGTGAAGATTTATCAGAAAAAAAAGTTAATCTATTGTTTTTCGGAAATTTTTACAAAATGGATTTAAAGGCTTATAATCAGGGTATGCGGGCGGTTATGGAAGATCGTGATTTTCTGTATGGAACGCTCATTATGGACGTATACTCCCAAGGAGTTGTTTTAGGAAGAAAATACCGCTTATTGCGCTGGGCTTACAATATCTTCATGTTTGGCTTGATTGCAGCAGTTCTTGCTTTTTCTGCAGCAGCCGTAGGGTATTTATAGACTATTTCATATGACAACAGATAATAAACGGTTTGTTAATAGGGATCTTAGCTGGTTATCGTTTAACAGTCGGGTACTTGATGAAGCAGCAAAAGAGGAAGTGCCGCCCTTAGAACGCTTGAAATTTTTGGCTATTTATTCGTCCAATCTCGACGAGTTTTATCGAGTACGCATTCCTGTTTTAATGGCCTTAAAGGAGCTAAAGAAAAAAAAAGTTATCGGAAAATCGCTTGCCAAAAAAGGTATACTGAAACATGCGAAAAAGATAATTGACCAACAACAGATTTATTTTGGCCACATATTGGAATTTAGCATTATCACTGCGCTAAAAACCGAAAATATTTATCTCCAATATGGTGGCTCCATCCCCGTACAGCTTCAAAAGCAAACCCAAGCCTATTTTTTCTGCACCATTGCAGCTTATATTGAAATTATTTACCCAGAGAAACAAGCCTTTTTCCCGAAGAACAACCAACTTTATTTTGCTGTCACACTAACAGGAAATAGTACTTCTACCCTCGCTATTTTAAATATCCCATCTAATCAAATGGGTAGGTTCTTCAGCACTACTGTTGATGATAAACAATATGTCATTTTTATTGACGACATTATTAAAGATAACCTGCAAGCCATTTTTCCCAATCAATCCGCAACAGCGTACAGTTTCAAGGTAACGCGAGATGCTGAACTTGATCTGCAAGATGAGTTTACCGGCGATATTGCCAGTGAAATAGAAAAACAATTGAATCAGCGTGAATTTGGTATTGCCACTCGATTTCTATACCAACCCGAAATACCGGAAGAGACGCTTGCCCAACTAATCGATTTATTGCAGCTCGCTCATGCCAACCAAATGATCGGTGGTCTTTATCATAACCTAAGTGATTTTTTTGGTTTCCCTTCTGCCGATAAACAATTAAAATATCCGAAAGTACCAACGTATCGTTTACCTTTAACACAAACCTTATTTGCTACCATTATCGATCGAGATGTTTTAATTCACACCCCTTATGACTCGTATGATACCGTGTTGCGTTTTTTTAATGAAGCAGCCATCAATCCCGAAGTGTTAGAGATCTATACAACCATGTATCGGGTAGCACCAGATTCCAGAATCATGCATGCCTTAATCACGGCTGCACGGAATGGAAAGAAAGTAGTTGTTTTTATCGAATTAAAGGCTCGATTTGATGAAGCCAATAATATTAAATGGGCAAAAATGCTGGAAGCCGTGGGCATTCGGATTATTTATAGCACTCCCAAGCTTAAGGTACATGCAAAGATTGCCTTGGTTAAACTTTATACTTCACAAGCAAACAACTTATTGGGTTTACTGTCTACCGGTAATTTTAACGAACGGACGGCCTCAACCTATACCGATCATACCTTATTTACGGCAAATACAGGCCTGACAACAGAGCTCGATGCACTTTTCAACTATTTGAATAGTGAACAATTTGGAAAGCAATATCCAAAAATTCCGTTTAAGCAATTGCTTGTGGCACAATTTAATTTACTCCCTGCGTTTCTACAGCTCATTGATCGTGAGATAGATTACGCTAAACAAGGCAAACCTGCGTGTATTACTATAAAATTAAACAACCTGGAAGAGGAAACGCTGATCGACAAACTCTATGAAGCCAATCAGGCAGGCGTAAATATCCGACTGATCGTGCGAAGTATATGTCGATTAAGACCAGGTGTCATTGGTCTTAGCGAACGGATTCGGGTGACAAGGATTGTAGACCGCTTTTTAGAACACGGACGCGTCTTTATCTTTCACAACCTGGGCATAGAAGAAGTTTTTTTAGGATCAGCCGATTGGATGGATCGCAATATCTATCGCAGAATCGAAGTTTGTTTTCCAGTTCATGATGCACAACTGAAGCAACAAATCCGAGACATGATCGACTTGCAGCTTGCCGATGACCTGGCAGCTGTTGTGATAAATAAGCAGGCCCAAAATGTGCGCATTAAGCCCACCCGAAACATCCGCTCTCAGGAAATGATGTATTCATTAATCCATAAACAGTTACTGCAACTATGAAATCTATCTTTACCCTTTATATTGCCTTGATTGCTTGCATCGCCTGTGCGCAGAAGAAAGAAAAAACCTTTACTTCCCCAGAAGGTTATGATTTTAATCAACCGGAAAAGATTACACTTCCACACATGCTACAGGAAATCTCAGGAATTACTTTTAAGGATGGAGAGCCACATACGCTTTTTGCGCAGCAAGATGAAAAAGGCAGTCTATTTTATTTCAATCCAGATGCTACAAAAGACATGAAAGCGGTTACTTTTGGCCCAGAAGGAGACTATGAAGATCTAGCACTAACCGGAAAATGGGTTATCTTACTGAGAAGCGATGGTTCATTTTTTACCTTTCCTTTTTCATCTACATATCCTGAACAAATCACTGCTGTAAAAACAGAAAAGCTATTACCAAAAGGAGAATATGAAAGTTTGGCCACCGGAGACGATCAAAAGCTTTATGCCTTATGCAAACAATGCGCTGTAGATAAAGACGGTAAGCAAACAACGGGATATACACTACAGGTAAGCCCCAACGGAACGATAAGTCAATTAACATCGTTTTCGATTCCTACTAAAAATATTAAAAATGTTGTTTCCTTTAAAGGGAAAGCATTTAGGCCATCTGCATTGACGAAACATCCTACAAATAACGAATGGTATATCTTATCATCTATCAACAAGTTATTGGTGATTACGGATTTTTCATGGAAGGTGAAAGCCGCATATGCCTTAAACCCAAAGCTATTTAACCAACCTGAGGGTATCGCTTTTGATAAACAGCATAACTTATATATCAGCAATGAGGCCGGCAATAAAGGAAACGCAACCTTATTAAAGTTTAGCTATCGGAAAAATAAATAATGAGACAGAGGCGTCTTATGATTAAGCGTATGAAAGGTAGGTATTTACTTATTTCGATTATTTTAGGACACATGAGCTTGGCGGGCAGCTACGCACAAACAACGGATAGCACGCTTATTCAGGCGAATCCAGTCTATAATCGGCATGGAAAATTTCATCGTAAACTTTTTGGCGAAAATTATCGGGAAGAATGGGCAAAAGAAACACGGGTACCGATTATTCACGTTTCGACTTTTCAGGGTGGCCTGACTGTTGAAAAAAAAGGAGGCGGTATGCAAACGGTTTCGCTACGGATGGTCGACAAAACGGGGAAAGAATGGGTTATCCGCAGTGTCAACAAAAATACCGATGCGTTATTACCGGAAGAATTGCAGCAGACTTTTGCACGTGATTTTCTGGACGACGCGAATAGTGCTCAACATCCCTATTCGGCATTAATGATCCCGCCATTGGCCGATGCTATAGACGTACCTCATACGAATCCTATCATTGGAGTTATTGCGCCCGACACCGCCTTGGGAGCTTATAATAAGCTTTTTGCCAACACTCTTTGTTTGGTAGAGGAACGAGAGCCGGAAGGCGATTCTGACAATACCCTAAAGATGCTGGAGAAAGTAAACAATGATAACGACGACACCTACAAAGCAAAAACATTTTTACGCGCTCGGATGCTGGATGTATTGGTAAGCGATTGGGATCGCCATGAAGACCAATGGCGATGGAAAGACACTAAAGAGGGCAAAGACAAGGATTATCTCCCTATACCACGCGATCGCGATCAGGCGTTCAGAGTAAACCAAGGTTTCTTTCCAAACATTGCTTCGCGAAGCTGGGTATTGCCCACACTGCAAGGTTTCGGCCCTGTGATCAAACGTCCGAACTACTCCTTGATTAAATCGAGGTTTCTCAATGCACATCCAAAATCGCAATTTAGTCATCAAGAATGGACAGAGATGGCGCAAGAATTTGTTGAAAAAATGACCGACAGTGTTTTGGAAGAAAGCATCAAACGGTTACCCGCAGCGATTTATGCCATTCGTCATGATAGCCTGTTGGCTCAATTCAAAGCGCGACGCGATGATATTCCGAGGGCGATGGAAACCTATTACCGCTTCATCAACGAAATTGTAGATATTAAGTTAAGTAATAAAAATGAGCGGGTAGCGATAAAAGATGTCCAAAACGGCTTGCAGGTAACCATTAGAAAAATCAATAAAGATGGCGAACGCAAAGGCAAGCTGATGGATAAGGTTTACGCCAATGACCTCACCAAAGAAATTAGAATATATTTAGCCGACGGTAATGACAGTGTAACGATCAGTCAGACGCAATCGCCCATCAAACTCCGCATCATTGGGGGGGAAGGCAGCAAACATTACCACATTGATCAGGTCAATCATCGTATTCCAGTTTATGACAACGGGAGCAATGCCGTATTTTCCGGTGAGGTCTCAAAATTTAGCAAACACTTCTCTACGGATAGTAACCATACGGCATTTGTGCCGGTTAATTTATATTCGGTCTGGATGCCGCTGATCACAGGAGGTTACAATGCCGATGATGGTGTCATGCTGGGTGGTGGTTTTCGATATACACACCAACGGGGATTCCGAAAAACACCCTTCGCCGACCAGCATCAATTATTGGTTTCCGGTGCTTTTGCCACAGGTGCTATCAAAGTGAAGTATAAAGGCGAATGGACTGATTTGGTGGGAAAGGCAGACCTCTTATTAAACGTGGACATCTATGCACCAAATAACACACAGAATTTCTTTGGCTTGGGCAATGCTTCTGTGTATGATAAGCAACAGCATAACATGCGGTACTATCGCAGTCGATTTAATTTATATGAAATCCACTCGGCCTTACAATGGAAGACCAGCAAAACCTCATCGATCCGTGTCGGCCCTTCTTTTCAGGCCTATTACTTCGATCCCGACGATAATGAAGGACGTTTTATCAACCAAACTGCCGCATTGCACAGTTATGATAGCCTTACGGTAGCCAAGGATAAGTTTTTTGCTGGCCTTAACGCGTCCTATCGCTCGGATAAACGCGACAACACCTTATTAACAACCAAGGGTAGTTATCTAGAACTAGGTGTCAACGGGCTAACCGGATTAAATCACTATGCGAAATCTTTTGTACAAGCAAAAGCAGCCTTTGCTTTTTACAAAGGAATTGGTCAGGATGCGGTAATATTTGCAGATCGAATTGGTGGTGGGGTAACCCTAGGTAAAACCACATTTTACCAAGCTTTATTCTTGGGTGGACAAGATAATTTGTGGGGTTATCGCCAATATCGGTTTGCCGGTGAACATTTATTTTTTAATAACTTTGAAACCAGGATTAAACTGGCAGAAATTGGAAGCTATATTATCCCAGGGCAACTGGGTATGATTGGCTTTTACGACATAGGCAAAGTATGGGCCGAAGGTTTAAATGACAGCAAGATCCATCAGGGTGTTGGGGGTGGCTTCTATTATGCTCCTGCAAGGATAGCCCTGGTACAATTTATTTTAGGACATTCAACCGAAGGTTGGTACCCCTACTTCACCATGGGATTCCGCTTTTAGGAAAACATTAGGAACCATGCTTACGCAAATAATCGACTTATCGAAAGATAAACATCCCCTATTAGCCGAATTGGATATTCAGCTTTCCATTGATGGCTTTATTGAGTATTTCAAAAAGAGAACGCAGGAAAAAGATAATAGTAAACATGAAATTTTTGAATTTATATTAGCCAAGTTCTTGCATGTCAGAAACACCTTTGGTCCATTAAATGAAGAAAATTTAACCAATTATGCTGACGATGCGTTATTCTATATCTATAATCTGTTAGTACCACCCTTAGTAGATGAACAGGATAACTTATGGGCGATAGCCTATCCCTTAGGGAAAAAGGTCATTTACGGAACAGAGGCCTTTTATCAGCAACTCAATCAGCAATTTACCGGTAGTGGCAAGATGGCTGATATGCCCAATCGGAAAGCGAAAGAAGAATTACAGGAACAAACAATTTATGGTTTGATTCTAGAGCGTTTTTATGAAATGCCTGCTTTCGGCAACGAAACCATTGAGTTTTCCTGTAAAGACTCTTCCAGCGGCTTGCCTAAATATTTTTCCATTAATATCGACAATAAATTTATTGATATTGTACCCAAAGGGGATCTTCCGCCTTTAGATTATAAAAAGATTCGACGAAATAATGTACAGCAGTTTGATTGGAATATCATTCGTGAAATGCTACCCCTTTCGCAATTCACTTTTAAGGGGTTTTCGCTCATCACGGTGACTGACATCACGCCTGAAAAAGTTATTGAAAACATCCGCAACATTGTGATAAAAAATGTGGACGATGATGCTGAACACTCGTTTGAGGTTTTGCAGGAATCTTTAAAAATTCTTTCCGGTAATCCATACATTAAATTTGGGCTTTCACCCATTTTACGTTTAAATAACAAGCCAATACTGGATCAAGTATATTTACACGGTAGCATCTTACCGGATTTATTGAAAGGAAAAACAAAAAATTGCACGGAAGCCAATATTTCTGAGTCCTATCTTTCGCAACCACAGCTAATCGTTTATAACTTGGGCATTGAGTTTGGCGACAGCAACCTTAAATTCATCAATGATCTTTCCGATTTAGGTATTACGTCTTATGTATGCGTTCCGCTTTATTATAACAATAATGTAACAGGGCTCTTTGAAATGTATACCACCAACGGCCATAGCTTTAATAAGACCGCATTAGCTAAGCTTCGCAAAGTAACGCCATTATTGGCCCAATTGTTATATGATCAAGCGGCAGGTGTACATTCAAAAATTGAATCGGTGATTAAAGATAAATTTACTTCATTGCAACCAGCTGTACAATGGAAATTCAACCAGGTTGCTTATGAGTATCTGAAAAAGATAGTTCCCGATAAACCGAAGCCTATCATTGATAATATTCAGTTTAAAAATGTTTATCCGTTATATGGAGCTATTGATATTCGCAATTCGACTATCGAACGGAATAAAGCACTGATTGCAGATTACAAAACGCAACTTCATTTACTGAAACAGGTATTGCAAGAAATTAGAAATACGCACAGCATTGCCATTTTAGATGAGATGGAGTTCAATTGTGACAAATGGCTTATTGAATTAGACACCGGCCCTATTGATAGTGTTCAATTAAAGGTAAGGGATTTTATGGAAAAAGAAGTCTGGATGCTGCTCCAACATTTTAAAAAAAGCAATCAACCGCTGGGCGCTATTATTGAAAATTATGAACAGGAAATCCTCCAGGAAACAGGCTTAGCTTACAAAAACAGGCGAGCATTGGAACATTCTATAGGTACCATCAACACTGCAATTAATGGTTATCTGGAATTGTTAAACGATGAAATCCAACGCTCTTACCCTTGTTATTTCGAGAAGTTCAGAACAGACGGCGTAGAATACGACATTTATATTGGACAATCCATCACACCCAATAAGCCCTTTGATCTTGTTTATTTAAAAAATGTACGTCTTTGGCAGCTCAGCTCTATGGCTGCTATTGCTAAAATTACCCACAACCTGGTTGACCAAATAGAAACTCCGCTGGAAACTACTCAATTGATTTTTATCAACGGTACCGATATCGACATTAGTTTCAGGGTAGACGAAAGGCGTTTCGATGTTGAAGGAGCCTATAATATCCGATATCACATTATAAAAAAACGTATCGATAAGGTACATCTTAAAGATTCTTACGAACGCTTAACGCAACCTGGAAAAATAGCATTAGTCTATAGCGATCCAAGGGAAATAAAGGAATATATGGGTTATATTAGTTATTTGCAGAATAAAGATATTTTATTAGATGATCTGGAAGAACTTGAGCTCGAAGAACTACAAGGAGTTAGCGGTTTGAAAGCCATTCGAATCGGCATTAACCTTTGAAACGGAGACCCGATTCATCACATAAGCCTGTTGGCAATGCACGCATTAGGCATACCCAATATGATATCGTGATATTCTCCTAACAAATAAGTGCAAAAAGAAGACCTATCTTTGTACCCTTTAATTTGCGTTTTTATGAAACTCCTCCTTAAATATTTAAGCAGACATAAATGGTTGATTTTTCTGGCACTTATCTTGGCCGCCATTAATCAGGTTTTTTCGTTATTAAACCCTTATATTTTTGGTAATTTAATCATTGACCCTTATGCAAACAAAGCAGCCGACTTTCGTGCGCATGCTGCTGATAGTGCCTTTTTTCGCGGCATCACTATTGGGTTATTGATGATTATTGGCGTAGCTATGGTATCCCGTATAGCAAAGGCCTTTCAAGACTATGCCGTAAACGTCATTATACAAAAATTCGGAGCGAAACTCTATACAGATGGCCTACGTCATGCCTTACGGCTACCTTTTCAAGACTTTGAAGACCAACGAAGTGGAGAAACTTTATCGGTTTTACAAAAAGTACGTGCAGACTGCGAAAAATTTATCACCAATTTTGTTAATGTACTCTTTGCAACCGTAGTAGGTATTGTTTTCGTGGTCATTGTTGCCTTTAAATTGAGTCCGCTACTACCTGCGATCTATCTGGTTGGGGCAATTGTATTGGCCGTACTGACGAGTTTTCTTAGTCGTAAAATCAAGGGAATCCAAAAAAATATTGTCAATGAAACAACCGCATTGGCAGGGTCTACAACGGAGTCTTTACGGAATATCGAATTGGTGAAAAGCCTAGGCTTAACACAGCAGGAAATTGTCAGGCTAAATGATACCACCATGAAGATACTGAAGCTGGAGTTAAAAAAAGTGAAAAGTATCCGTTCGGTAAGCTTTGTACAAGGCACCTTTGTTAATTTCCTCCAGCAATGCATCATGTTTGCCCTTTTATTTTTTGTTTTTAGAGATAAAATTACAGTCGGACAAATGATGATGATGCAATTCTATTCCTTCTTTATTTTTGGTCCATTACAAGAACTTGGCAATATTATTATGTCGTATCGGGAAGCGGAAGCATCGTTAAACAATCTGCAACAATTGCTCGATAAAAAAATCGAATATCGCCCCTCAGCACCTCAAAAAATTCACGCCATTCAGCATTTACGTTTTGAAAATGTATGCTTTCAACATCAATCGGCTACTAGACCGGCGCTAGACGGAATTTCATTCGACGTGAAGCAGGGAGAGACCGTAGCGTTTGTTGGACCTTCTGGTTCGGGTAAAACCACATTGGTCAAGTTATTAGTAGGCCTTTATCACCCTAGTTCAGGTCATGTTTTTTATAATAATCATAATGACCAAACGGTTGATTTTGAAGAGTTGAGACATCAAATTGGATTTGTTACGCAAGATACGCAGCTGTTTTCAGGCACTATTCGGGAAAACTTGTTATTCGTCAATCCTACAGCTCATGATGACATGATTCTAGATGTCATCCAAAAAGCATCAGGACAGCAAATTTTGGCGAGAGCAGAAAAAGGATTAGATACCGTTATAGGTGAGGGAGGATTAAAATTATCCGGTGGCGAGCGCCAACGATTGTCTATCGCACGTGCACTACTTAGACAGCCTAAGTTATTGATATTTGATGAGGCAACATCAGCTTTAGATTCTATTACAGAAGAGGCTATCGCAAATACGATACGTCATATTACTGCTCAACGCGAACATTTAACGTTGATGATTGCCCATAGACTATCAACGATTATGTATGCCGATAAGATTTATGTTTTAGAAAAAGGGAAAATCGTTGAAACTGGTTCCCACGTTGAACTGCTGGAATTGAAAGGGCTATATTATGCCATGTGGCGTCAGCAAATAGGTGAACGGAAGGAAGAGGAGAAATATCCAGTCAATTTTTAAAATTAAGGGTTATTTGAAACCCATAACAGTCTCGTCAATTTTAGGAGCTCTTACAAGAGCATGTTTGCTACCTAGTAACGTTCACCCCATTTTAGCTATATATTTTTTACTTTTATTTGCTATTATGTAGTTAACTACGTAGTTTTGATTAAAAAAGAATGACTATTGAAATTAAGCCTCTAAGCAATAGAGATACCCGTGAGATCATCGCGCTCATTTTGCCTATACAGCAAATCGAGCATCAAGTTCCAGTGACTATTAATGATCAACCGGATTTGTTGGATATTGAAAAACATTATCATCAAGGTGGTGGTGGTTTCTGGGGAGTTTGGCATGATGGTATATTATTAGGCACCATTGCTTTGATTAAAATGGAGGCTGGACAAGGAGGCGTGATACGGAAAATGTTTGTTCGAAAGGAATTCCGTGGAAAAGCATTGGGCTTAGCCCAAAAGCTTCTAGAACACTTAATGGCTTATGCAAAAAAAGTGACTATTGATCATTTATATTTAGGAACCTTTCACTCCCTAAAAGCGGCTATCCGCTTTTACGAACGTAATAGTTTTACGCAAATTGAAAAATCAGCCTTGCCTAGTTATTTTCCCCTCATGGAAGTAGATGACGTATTCTTTCATTTAAATTTAACGAAAAATGAATAATGTAATTGACGAATCTGGACTATTAGCCATCTCAACACGCTTGCAACGATTAAGTGACCAGCTGCGAAAAGACGGACTAAAAATCTACGAATCCCATCATATCCATTTCGAACCCAAATGGTTCCCCGTTATGTATACCTTGCATAAGAAACCAGTATTAAGTGTGGTAGAAATTGCCAATGAAATTGGTTATACACATCCATCCACCATCAGTCTTTTAAAAGAACTAGAGAAAAAGAAACTAATCAGATCTAAAAAAGATAAACAAGATGACCGGAAAAGGCTTTTACAGCTAAGCCATGAGGGGAAAACGCTCGTGCAACAGATGCAGCCCGTGTGGGAAATAATGGTAGAAGCTTTAGCACAACTTACCGACACATCCAATAACTTAATGAAGGCTATTGATGAGGTAGAATACCAGATGAAATTACAAGGCTTTTTTCAACGAGCGGAACGGATTAAAGAAGATAAGGACAAATCATGATGAACATCGAGTTAAGAACCATACGTGAAACTGACAATTTAATTTTGGCCCAAATATTAAGGCAGGCTTTAGATGAGCACCATATCCCAAAAGAAGGAACTGTATACACAGACCCAACTACGGTTCAGCTCTATACGCTTTTCCAGCACCCTAAGAGCATCTATTATGTCGCTGTAGAAAACGGCGAAGTTTTAGGCGGATGTGGTATTTATCCAACAGCCAATTTACCGAATGGATATGCTGAGTTGGTCAAGCTATACCTTTCCGGCAAGAGTCGAGGCAAAGGCATTGGCAAAGCGCTCATTACACAATGTTTTGAGACGGCCATTACCTTTGGCTACACCCATCTTTACCTGGAATCCTTTCCCGAATTCGCAGCAGCTATAAACCTGTACAAAAAATTAGGTTTTCACACATTACCCCATGCTTTGGGTAATTCTGGACATTACGCTTGCAATACCTGGATGGTGAAGGAATTAATCGCCGCTACACCCTAGTATATTTGTCGGTTTGTTTGTATCTTTACGTAATAGCTTGTTTAAAATTGGTACTATTACGTTTTTTACTGGCTCTAGAGTAAAACAAACATTATGAACCGCATAGAAACATTAAATCTGGTTTTGAATGGTTTAATGACGCGATATAAGCAACGCGTTCCGGATGTTGGTGCTATTATTCAAGCGATGCTACAAGAAGGTATTATCCAACATGCCGACGAAATCGAAAATGACCACATTGCTTTTAGGACAATGGGAGTAGCTCCATTGGGCATAACATCTTTTGAAAAAATCTTCTTACATTATGGTTATGAAAAACGTGATTATTACCATTTTTCCGGAAAGAAATTAGATGCCTATTGGTACGCTCCCCCAGCCGATCATTATCCCCGTATTTTTATAAGTGAACTCCGGGTACAGGATCTTTCACAAAAAACGCAGCAACTTATTAAGAGCTATACCGATGAGGTAAAAACCGATCCTGTCGACGAACTGGATCTGGATCAGGCAGAAGCAGTTGATCGCTTCTTACATAGCCCTTTGTGGAGAATTCCTTCCTTAGCTGATTATAATACTTTGGCGGCAGAAAGTGAATACGCTTCTTGGGTAATTTATAACCGCTATTACTTGAATCATTTTACGATAAGCATCCATAATCTTAAAGCGGGGTACAATGATATTGCGGCGTTTAACGATTTCCTTGAACGGCATGGTTTCAAACTGAACAGTGCTGGTGGAAAGATCAAAACCAGTCCAGACGGAGGCTTACTGCAAAGCGCCACCGTTGCCGAAATGATAGAAGCTACCTTTGCTGATGGCGAAAAGCAGAAAATATCGGGATCCTATGTCGAATTTGCCGAGCGGAAAGTGCTTCCCCAATTTGCACACCTTGCTCCCGAAAAAATTAAACGGAAACATAGAAGGGATGGTTTTGAAGCAAATAATGCAGATAAGATCTTTGAGAGCACGTATAACGCACAAACCAAATCATGAAAAATAAATTAGGGATAGGCATCACTGTTGGTTTCCTACTATTTAGTGGCCATAGTTACGCACAGGCCGATATTGATAAACAGGCTGGTGTTCATAACACAAACGCCAATATCAGGATATGTGTCCCAACCTCTTCTCGCACCCATACACCACTCTATATCGTTAAGTCGGGGAAAAAGTCTATCGCACTGACCGATACACATTTTCGACAACTAGACCCGAAACAGATTACTTCTATCAATGTTTATAAGCCTAGTGAGGTTCCTGCAAGCTACGGGGAAAAAGCAAAATGGGGCGTTATAGAAGTTGAAGTGCCTGCCAAAACCTTTAGAGAGATAAAAAAAGCATCAAAAAACGGATCAATTCAAAAGTAAGCATAGTCCTTCCTAATAAACGTAAACCATTTGGGATAAACTATGCCTACCAAAACCAACTTATACCACCACATTAACAATCTTCCCCGCAACCACAATTACTTTTTTAGGTGTTTTGCCATCTAAGTAGCGCTGCACATCTTCATTGGCTAACACTTTCTCCTCCACTTCCTTCGGTGTTAAGCTTAAAGATAATTGCAGTTTCATGCGCATTTTTCCGTTGAACGAAATCGGGTATTCAAATTCATTTTCTATCAGATAATCAGGATTGAATTTCGGATAAGTGGCATACGAAAGAGATCCTGGCTCATTACCCAATAAAGCCCATAATTCTTCGCAAATATGTGGCGCATAAGGTGACAGCACGATAACTAGATTCTGAAGAATAGTCCGTTTATTACATTTTAGATCCGTCAGTTCATTCACACAGATCATAAAGCTCGATACCGAAGTATTGAAGGAAAAACGTTCAATATCTTCCTCCACCTTCTTAATAATCTTATGCAGAGATTTCAATTCGGCTTTGGTTGGCTGCTCATCACTTACGGTAAAACGAAAGGTTTGATCATGGAATAATTTCCAGCATTTACGCAAGAATTTATAAACGCCTTCTATCCCATTGGTATTCCAAGGTTTACTTTGTTCCAAGGGGCCTAAAAACATTTCGTACATGCGCAAAGTGTCTGCTCCATATTGCTCAACAATGTCGTCCGGATTGATCACATTGAATTTCGATTTAGACATCTTCTCAATTTCATAACCGCATATATACTTTCCATGCTCCAGGATGAACACTGCCTGTGCGTAATCCGGACGGGAAGCTTTAAAGGCGTCTACATCCAGCACATCGTTATGCACCATATGGACATCGACGTGTAAGGGCGTCGTTTTATATTGATCTTTTAAGCCATAAGAAACAAAGGTATCTGTTCCTTTTCCTTCTTCATCCAACAGGCGATATACAAAATTCGATCTTCCCTGAATCATCCCTTGGTTGATCAACTTCTTGAAGGGTTCTTCTTCCCGAACTTTCCCGATATCTTTCAGAAATTTATTCCAAAAACGACTATAAAGCAAGTGACCGGTGGCATGTTCTGAACCGCCTATGTACAAGTCAACTGCCTGCCAATAATCAATTGCTTCCTGCGAAGCAAAGGCGTTTTCGTTATGGGCATCCATATACCGGTACCAGTACCAGCTAGATCCTGCCCATCCAGGCATCGTACTTAACTCATAGGCGTATTGTTGGTGATATTTCCAATCTTTGGCCCTACCAAGAGGAGGTTCTCCTGTTTCGGTAGGTAAGTATTTATCGACTTCTGGTAAAAGCAAAGGCAGTTCAGTTTCCTGAATTACATAGGGCAATCCTTCTTTGAAATATACGGGAACTGGTTCTCCCCAATATCGTTGTCGACCAAAAATCGCATCTCGCATACGGTAATTAACTTTGGCCTTACCCTGACCTCTTTCCTCCAGCAATTGAATCAATTTGGGTACAGCCTCCGCATAGATTAATCCGTTAATCACATCGGAATTAATATAGTGCCCCTCTTTTCGACTATCGGCCTCATCATCGATCTGCTGTCCATCCAAAATTTTAATAATGGGTAGATCAAAATGTTTAGCAAATAGATAATCCCGCTGATCGCCGGAAGGCACGGCCATAACAGCCCCTGTTCCATAACCAGCAAGTACATAATCCGCTATCCATATAGGCACCTGTTTTCCGGTTAACGGATGAACAGCGTAACTTCCGGTAAAAGCTCCCGATACCGTTTTGGTATCCGCCATTCGATCTCGCTCGGATCGTTTTTTGGTTTGTTCGATATAAGCCTCTACCGTCTGCCTTTGGGTATCGGTAATCAATGTTGGTACCAATTCGTGTTCCGGTGCTAACACCAAGAAACTCACCCCATAAATAGTATCTATCCGCGTAGTAAATACTTCAATGGTAGCTACGGTACTGGCCACCTTAAAGAGCACGCTTGCACCGATACTCTTCCCGATCCAGTTACGCTGCATTTCGACGAGAGGCTCTGGCCAATCGATAGTATCCAAGCCTTTTAGCAAGCGTTCGGCATAAGCCGTAATACGCATGCTCCATTGCATCATTTTCTTTTGAATAACGGGGTAACCACCACGTTCGGAAACGCCGTCTTTAACTTCGTCGTTTGCGAGTACGGTACCGAGAGCCGGGCACCAGTTTACCGAGCTTTCTTTGAGATAAGCCAGGCGATATTTCAATAGTTCGCTTTGCTGCTGTTGTTCAGTAAACGCATTCCACTCATCAGCGCTAAACGATAATGCATCTTCATCACAAACGGCCTGCACACCTGCGCTCCCCTCCTGCTCAAAAGTTCTCACGAGGTTTTCGATAGGTTCTGCGCGATCACGGAGGATATTATAATACGCATTAAACAATTGAATAAAAATCCACTGCGTCCATTTATAGTATGTCGGATCACTAGTTCTGACTTCACGGCTCCAATCGAAGGAAAAGCCGAGGTTGTCTAATTGTTCGCGGTAACGTTTGATATTTACTGTAGTAGTAATGGATGGGTGTTGCCCCGTTTGGATGGCATATTGCTCAGCTGGTAAGCCAAAAGAATCGTATCCCATGGGATGTAAGACCTGGTATCCACGCAGTCTTTTATAGCGGGCAAACACATCGGAAGCGATGTATCCCAGCGGGTGCCCAACATGCAAACCTGCTCCCGAAGGATAAGGAAACATGTCTAACACATAATATTTTGGCTTATCTGACGTATTATTTACTTTGAATGTTTGGTTATTGGCCCAAAATTGTTGCCACTTTTTTTCGATAGTCTTAAATTGATAGTCCATTATAATACATTACAGTATGACTTGCGAAAGTACGAAAAATCTAACATCCTATGTCCAATATCTCATATCTAATTGTTAATTTCGCATTTCAAATCGTATGCTATGGAAGAATTTGAAGTAAGTACATCGTCACGTAAAACCAAATCGGTCTATATTTCCACTGTAATCAGTATCGCCTTAGTATTGCTGATGACGGGTTTATTAGGGCTCATTTTGGTTCACGCAAAGAATCTTTCCAATTATGTTAAGGAAAACATCGTGCTGAACATTATTGTGAATGACGGCGTGACAGAAGCAGATATTTTAAGTCTCCAAAAAGAATTAGATAGTAACCCAGCTGTTTTACGCACCCAATACGTCAGTAAAGAATTAGCTGCCCGTAATTTGCAGAATGATTTGGGAGAAGATTTTGTCAAGTTTTTAGGGTATAATCCATTACTTTCTTCGATTGATGTATACTTAAAGGCAGCTAATGCCAATAAAGCGGGAGTCGAAACGTTCACCAAACAAGTATCGAGCAACAGTATGGTTAAAGAAGTGGTCTATCAAGATTCATTAATCGATATGGTAAATCAAAATATTCGGGTTATTGGATTAATTATCTTAGCCTTTGCAGCCATTCTCTTAATTATAGCCGTAGCGTTAATTAATAACACCATCCGTTTAGCCATTTATTCACAGCGCTTTCTTATCAAGAGCATGCAAATGGTTGGCGCCACAAAAGGTTTTATCCGTCGACCATTTTTAGGCTATGGCATTTTACATGGATTATTAGGTGGTTTAATTGCTATTATACTACTATTGGTGACCTTATATTTTGCACAAGAGCAAATACCGGAAATCGTTATCTTGCGCAATTATTTTGAATTTGCGTTAATTTTCCTTGGCGTTATTTGCCTAGGTATTATTATCTCCGGGGCCAGTACCTATTTTGCGGTAAGCAAGTATTTACGTCTACGGATAAACGATCTTTATCGATAAACGAGTTTAACCCATAACAAATGATATCTCCAGAAAAAAAGAAAACAGCTCAAACGGACCAAAAATCCACTTTTGTTTTTGGTAAGCTGAATTATCAATTAATGCTGCTAAGTATTGCTATTGTCATTATAGGATTTATTTTAATGGCTGGTAAGACCGATATTTATAGTTTTACTAAAATTACCTTAGCCCCTATTGTCGTAGTCGCTGGCTTTGCCCTTGGCGTGGTGGCTATTTTAAAAAACCCGAAAAAATAGCCCTGCACATACATGACATTATTTGAAACGATTGTTCTGGCTATCGTGGAAGGGTTGACTGAATTTTTGCCCGTATCCTCAACTGGCCACCTCATCATCGCAACTGCCCTTATGGGAATTACGCCTACGGCATTTGTGAAATTATTTACAGTAGCCATCCAGTTAGGCACGATATTATCCGTAGTTGTGCTCTATTTTAAGCGCTTCTTCCGGTCATGGGCCTTTTATTTTAAATTACTTGTCGCCTTCATTCCGGCCGTTATCTTTGGTTTATTGTTTAGCGATCTAATCGATGAAATGTTAGAAAGCCCAATGACGGTAGCCATCACCCTTGTATTGGGCGGCATCATTTTATTGTTTGTAGACAAGTGGTTTAATAAGCCTCAGACAGACGACTCAGATACGATTTCCTACGTTACTGCACTTAAAATAGGCTTATTTCAATGTTTAGCCATGATTCCAGGTACTTCGAGATCGGGAGCGACCATCGTTGGTGGTATGGCGCAAAAATTATCGCGCAAAGCAGCTGCAGAATTTTCCTTCTTTTTAGCTGTACCAACTATGTTCGGTGCGACGGCAAAAAAACTGCTCGATTTTTATAAAGCTGGAAATACATTTACTCCTCAAGAATATCAAGTTTTACTGATAGGAAATATCGTCGGTTTTATCGTAGCGATTATTGCTATTAAAAGCTTTATTGGTTTCGTGACGAAATACGGTTTCAAAGCGTTTGGATGGTATCGCATTCTAGTAGGTGGCGTAATCATTGTGCTCTTGCTTAGTGGCCATAGTTTAGCTGTAATTTAATGAAACAGGAAACAAACGAGAAAGGATACCCTGATTTCAATTTTTTAGCTGGTGAACGATTACTGATTGACAAACCCTATCAATGGACAAGTTTTGATGTTGTCAATAAAATAAGAAATGCGCTCAAGCCCCTTAAGTTGAAAGTAGGTCATGCCGGCACTTTAGACCCTTTAGCTACAGGTTTATTAATTGTTTGCACAGGCAAATTGACCAAAACCATTGACGCACTTCAGGCGCAAGAGAAAGAATACATTGGGACATTTACGTTAGGAGCTACCACTCCGTCATATGATTTAGAGACTTCGCCTAATCAATATTTTGATGTGAGCCACCTCGACGAAGAACAATTACGCAACGTTTGCCAACGCTTTGTTGGCGAATTAGAACAGTATCCACCCGCTCATTCTGCCGTGAAAGTTGATGGCGAACGCTTGTACGAAAAGGCCAGAAGAGGCGAAAATGTTGAGTTGAAACCCCGTAAAGTTAGTATCTTTGCCTTTGAATTAACCCGTATTCATTTACCAGAGGTTGATTTTAGGGTAGTTTGCAGTAAAGGAACGTATATCCGCTCTTTAGCCCATGATTTTGGAAAAGCCCTAAGTAATGGGGCTTACTTAAGTAAGCTCAGAAGAACACGAAGTGGCCAATTTCATGTTGCAGACGCCTATGACGTGCTCGAACTTACTAACCACATCCGCTCATTAAAAGAGACCGGCTGTTGAATGATATTTTCTTGGTTAGTCGGGTATACATGATGAATAAATTCCATGAAGATTTATAGAAATATTGAAGATTTTATACCCCTTGATAATGCTGTTGTAACCATTGGCACTTTTGATGGGGTGCATATTGGTCACCAAAAAATCATCAGTAGTTTAAGGGATTATGCAAAAAAAATAAATGGTGAAACGGTTTTATTAACTTTTTTTCCCCATCCACGAATGATCTTGCATCCTGATGATGACAGTTTAAAGCTTATCAATACCATTGAAGAGAAAGCAGATCGTCTAGCAAATAGCGGTATTGATCACCTCATCATTACGCCTTTTAGCCGTGATTTTTCCAATCAATCTGCGGAAGAATACATCCGTGAAATTTTGGTTAGCAAAATAGGCACCAAACGGATTATCATAGGATATGACCACCATTTTGGAAAAGACCGGAAAGGCTCTTTAGTGGACTTACTGAAATATGCTGAGCTATATCACTATACGGTACAGGAAATTCCAGAACAAGACATCAACGATGTTGCTGTATCATCCACCAAAATTCGCGAAGCCTTAATTATTGGCGAAATCGAAACCGCTAATAAGTACTTAGGTTATCCCTTTCCTATCACGGGTAAAGTGGTAAAAGGACAACAACTTGGCCGAACGATTGGCTTTCCAACGGCAAATATTGACGTACCTGAAAGCTATAAACTAATCCCTGCCTATGGCATTTATGCCGTAGAAGCGAACTTAATAGAAGAAGGAGAAATGACGACTGGAGAATATATTCCAGCAAAAAAGGGTCCGGTATTAAAAGGTATGGGATACATTGGAACTCGCCCAACGGTAAAGGGATTAAACAGGAGTATCGAAATTAACTTTTTTGATCTTCAAGAAGATCTGTATGGCAAGACATTACGTATCCATTTTTTACATTTTGTACGTCATGATTATAAGTTTGACAGTGTAGAAGAATTAACAGCACAATTGGCCTTAGATGAAGAACATATTCGTCTATTGCTGAACAACTAATACAGTGAGACTTACTGCTTGATAAATTGTAAATTCAAAATAATCTTCACTTCGTCTGCAACGACTACCGAACCCGCTTCGGTTACATCATTCCATTTTAATCCAAATGCTTTTCTACTGATTTTTCCAGTAGCCTCAAAGCCTACCTTAAGATTTCCATAAGCGTCTTTAGCTGAACCACCAAAAGTTACCTGAAAAACAGTCGACTCCGTATGTCCTTTTATCGTTAAATTTCCTTTCAACACATACGCTTCATCACTTTCCTTAACAAAGGAGCTAGAAGTGAACGTTAGTTTCGGATATGTTGCGGCATCAAAAAAGTCGGCCGACCGCAAATGTTCATCCCTATCTTTTACATGCGTATCGATACTTACAGCATCGACTGAAAAAGATATCTTTGCGGCTGAAAAATCATGTTCATTGGACGTTTCTATTGTTCCATCAAATGTATTGAAGTTTCCGATAACCGTGGATATTACTAAATGTTTTACCTTAAATTGTACATCAGAGTGGCTTGGGTCAACTTTCCAGATAACTGACATCTTATCCTCCTTTTTATTTTACCAACAACAAAAAAACGGGCACTAATGTTTATAGCCCCGTTAATTTTTTGTTTTTATCAACTGCTGTTTATTGTTTCTCAATGGTAACTGTATACGTAATATCTACACCGCCAGCAGCTAGCATATCATGCACCGAACAATATTTTTTTACCGCAAGCTCAGCCGCTTTATTCGCTTTTTGTTCATCTATTGCCCCTTTTAGTCTAAAAAGTAGATGAATAGCCGTAAATACCGCTGGTATAGCCTCTCTTCTCGTTCCTTCCACCTCAATAACAACGTCGTTTACTTCCTGTTTTTGTTTCTTTAAAATACTGATCAAATCCAACACACTACAAGAACCCAAGGCCATCAAGACCAATTCCATCGGACGGGCACCTAAACCTTCTCCACCAATATCTGGAGAACCATCAATATGAATTTTCACATCGGTTGAATGACTGGTACCTTCGAAATGTACCGCCTGATTTATCCTATTTAATGTTATTTTCATTAGAATAATTTGTTTTTTAAGGGCAATGAAGCTTGCATAAATTATTTATAGCCTTTTGTTTATGGTAATTTAAGCAGGTTTCATCAATTTACCTTGCTTTTAGCTCCCAATAGTCTTTTAGGTAGATGCAATTGTTATTTACTACTTTCTAACGCTTGTTTTAAATCATCCAGAATATCCTGAACATCCTCCAAACCAACCGAGATCCGTATAGTTCCAGGGTATATGCCGATCTGTTCTCTTTCTTCATCGGTTAATTTAGAATGTGTGGTTGACGCCGGGTGGGTAGCAATTGACCGTGAATCGCCTAAATTAGAAGTAAACAAAATCATCTGTAGGGCATCTAAGAAGCGCTTGGCCCGATCAAATCCACCTTTGATTATAAAGGTCACAATTCCTCCACCTGCTTTCATCTGCCGTTTAGCTAACTCATATTGTGGATGCGAAGGCAGGAAAGGATACCGAACGACTTCTATTTCTGGATGGCCTTCTAACATTTGGGCTACGGCCAAAGCATTACTACAATGTCTATCCATTCGAAGTCCTAAGGTTTCCAGACTTTTAGAAATGATCCAAGCATTGAAAGGAGACATTGCTGGTCCTGTATGACGAATAAAAAACATGAGTTCATCAATCAGCTCTTGTTTCCCAACGACTATACCTCCTAACACTCTGCCTTGCCCATCCATGTATTTTGTTGCCGAATGACTAACTAAATCAAACCCGTAGGCAATGGGCTTTTGCAGGTATGGGGTTGCAAAGCAATTATCTACATTCAGGATAATATTGGGATATTTTTTCTTGAAGCCACCTAACCAAGCCAAATCAATCAATTCTAGCCCAGGATTAGACGGTGTTTCTAAGAAAATCATCTTCGTATTTGATTGGATAGCCGCCTCCCAATGTTCTGGAGATGCCGCGTCAACATAAGTCGTTGTAATCCCCCATCTCGGAAACAAAATAGTAAACAGTTGATGGGTAGAGCCGAACACCGAGCGGCAAGCTACAATATGATCTCCACTTTTTAAAAGTGCTGCAAAAGAAGCAAATACGGCCGCCATACCCGAAGAAAAAGCTAATCCTGCTTCAGCGCCTTCCATTTCACAAACTTTCTCGATCAGTTCATTGGTATTTGGATTAGAATATCGAGAATAAACAATCCCATCTTCTTCCCCAGCAAATACAGCTCTTCCTTGTTCAGCATCGTCAAATATGAAACTTGAAGTTAAATAGAGCGGTACTGCATGCTCCCTATTTTGCGAGCGCGCAGCCTGCGTACGTATCAATTTACTTTGTTCTTTCATCCTTCGTTATTGTGGTACCAAACCTACCACAAAATTCATTTACAATAAAACTTTTATTTCAATTGTTTTGTAAAAATCAGGGTATGGTGAATAAATCACTAGAAACAAAAAAGCACCAACCTATACCGTTAGTGCTTCTACCAAAACAATCAAAAACTTAATCTTCATGCTGCTCCAAAAAGCTCAGAATATGACAAAACTTATGATGGAGAGCCACTGTTTGTCCAAATACCAGAAGTACCGGACCAGCATTATCAATACCTGCTTCGACAACTACTTCTTCAATAGTATTCACGATGCCGATAGCTATTTTTTCATTTTTCATCGATCCATTTTGAATAACTGCTGCGGGTAAGCGTCCCTTACCAGCTTCCTGGTACCGTTTTACGATAGGAGATAGTTGTTCAAAACCAAGAAGAACAACAACGGTAGCGCTGCTCTGTACCGCATCATTCAATTCTTTATTGAGATGGCCGTGGCTGTCTGTAGCACTCAAAATCCATAAACTATCACTATCACCTTTATGAGTTACTGGGATGCCCTGCAATCCAGGTACCGATATGGCGCTGCTTATGCCAGGAACTATGGCGGTTTCGATACTATAGGATGCCGCGTAGTCTAACTCTTCGTAGCCTCTTCCGAAAACAAAAAGATCCCCACCCTTTAAACGTACCACATGTCCAAAGTTCAAGGCGTAATCCACCATTAACTGATTAACAGTAGCTTGCGAAAAATTTTCATCCCCCGAAGGATTACCCACGTATACGCGCGTAGCCTCTTTCGGCGCATAGCTTAGTAAAGCTTCATCCACCAATGCATCGTAAATAACGACATCAGCTGCCTTTAAAGCTTTAATACCTTTAACACTGATCAAGTCTGGATCGCCTGGACCAGCGCCCACTAATGTAATTTTAGGTTCTACATATATTTTTTGAACATCAGTGACTTGCCTTTCCATATATTTTACCTCCTATACTATTCTATCTTACAAAAAAACCTCACCAGCAAAACTGAAGAGGTTTTTAGACAGTAGCACCTACCCTCTTCTAATAATCAATACAACTGCACATGCAGTTTTTGTATTGCTTATTAAATCCGTTGGTAATACCTTGTCTTTCTTTCATATGGCAAATATATATAAAATATACCAATTTAGTAGTTTTTAATTCAAAGAAAACCAAAAAGCAGATTAAACAACTGATAATCAGGATAATTATTTTTAAAAGGATTATAAGCCTAGGGCAAGATTGTTTTCTCGTTTAATAATATCAGCAATGCTCGTATCATTTAATATCTGTAACATAGCGTTCCGTACATCTACAAAAGTATCCCTGATGCCACAAGTTTCTTCGGTTTTACATTCATCACATCTTCTGTAAAAGTTCAGGCTGACACAGGGTAGTAAAGCAATCGGCCCATCGGTAAGCCGAATTACTTGAGAGAGTCGAATATCTTCTGGATCTTTATTTAAGCTATAACCGCCCCCTGCTCCTTTTTTACTATATAGAATTCCGGCGTTACGCATTTCCAATAGTATTTGTTCTAAAAATTTTTTTGGAATATTCTCTTCTTCCGCGATCTTTAAAATTTGCATAGGCTCTTTTCCATAGTTTTTACCCAATACGATCAGTGCCTTAATTGCATATTTAGATTTTTTAGATAGCATATCTTCTAACTTAGTGTGAACGTGTAAATTTACGAATTTTTCATTAGAATAAATTGTTTATATGATTCTATTGTCTGTCCCTTAGCGATATCAATGAGACCGCTACGCGACGTTTTTGATGACAATGAAGCTGCATGAATAATGCATACCTTATCTAAATGTGGCAATTCATGCAGGTGGTGTCAATCATTGAAAATAGGCAATACGATACGTCCGGGTTAAAAGCTTCTCCTTTTGTTTACTGAAAATGTTGCGTCCAAAATTTACAAAGTGCAGTAGGATGCGCTAGCGTTCCTGTAAATTTTAAAGCGAGTTATTCGTATAATGATGTATGCCCAAAGGCGCTCATAAGAACGCTCCACCAAGCTCTTTGGTTACCTTTGTAAAATACTTTACTTTTTCGGACAAGAGAACGTGGCGCCTTTAAATATGCTTTTTTAAGAACTGTCCGGTATAGGAAGCTTCTTGCTTTATCAGCTCTTCCGGTGTTCCTTCAAACACCAAATCCCCCCCTCTTTCTCCTCCTTCAGGACCAATATCAATCACCCAATCTGCACATTTAATAATATCCATATTGTGCTCAATGACCAGAATGGTATTGCCTTGGGCTATAAGGGCATCAAACGATTTTAATAATTTCTTAATGTCATGGAAATGAAGACCCGTGGTTGGTTCATCAAAGATAAATAAGGTATTTTTACTATTGTTTCCCTTTACTAAGAAAGAGGCTAATTTAATTCGTTGCGCTTCTCCTCCTGATAACGTATTGGAAGATTGTCCTAATTTTACATAACCAAGACCGACATCTGCCAGCGGTTGTAATTTGGCTAAAATCTTAGCTTGCCCTTGAAAAAAAAACAATGCTTCATCAACAGTTAATTCTAAAATGTCGTAGACATTTTTATCATGCCATGTAACATCCAACACCTGTTGTTTAAAACGTCTGCCACCACAAGCTTCACAGCTTAGGTAAATATCTGCCATGAACTGCATCTCTATCTTCACTTCTCCTTCTCCTTGACAGACATCACATCTCCCCCCTTCAACATTAAATGAAAAAGCAGCTGGTTTTAATCCGGCAGCTTTAGCAGCAGGTTGGTTACTAAAAAGTGTTCGAATGTCATCCCACGCTTTCACATAGGTTACCGGATTTGAACGTGACGATCGACCAATGGGGTTCTGATCCACCAATTCAACGCGTTCTACCATTCCTAAATCTCCCTCTAAACTGTCAAACGCTCCTGTTTGTTCGCCTGAATAATTTCCTGTTGCCTTCTGCAAAGCGGGGTATAAAATCCGCTTTACCAAAGACGTTTTTCCTGACCCTGACACACCGGAAACAACGGTAAAGGTATATAAGGGGAACTTTACATCAATGTCCTTCAAATTATTTTCTCTGGCTCCTTTTATTTCGATAAAATGTTGCCATTTTCTGCGGTTAGCTGGAACACTGATTTTTTCTGATCCATTTAGGTACCTTCCAGTTAAACTATGTTGATCTTTTAAAATGGCATCGTAGGTTCCGGAAAAAACCAATTGACCACCATTTACCCCAGCTTCTGGACCAATATCAATCAAATAATCAGCCGCTTGCATCATTTCTTCTTCATGCTCTACGACTAATACCGTATTTCCTACATTACGTAACGATTGGAGCACACCGATTAGCCTTTGAGTGTCTTTTGGGTGTAAGCCTATGCTGGGTTCATCCAAAACATAAATAGAACCTACCAATGAGCTCCCTAAAGAAGTGGCTAAATTAATTCGCTGTGATTCCCCTCCTGAGAGCGTATTGGATAATCGGTTTAAGGTTAAGTAGCTTAATCCAACTTCCGTTAAAAAGCGAATCCTATTGATAATTTCGGTCAACAACCGTTTAGCAATGATTTCCTCATTCTTGGTCAGGCTTAAATCTTCGAAAAATTGCAACAGCTCATCCAGTGGCATTAACACGAGTTCCAAAATAGACTTGCCTCCCACCTTCACATAAGAAGCATCTTTGCGTAGGCGGGTACCTTTACAGTCGGGGCAATCGGTTTTACCCCGATATCGGGATAACATGACCCGGTATTGGATTTTATAGGTCTGTTCTTCTAATTCTTTAAAAAACTCATTTAATCCTTTAAAAAAGCGATTGCCCGTCCATAAAACTTCCTTTTGATCTAAGGTTAAATCCCGATAAGCGCGATGAATAGGAAAATCAAATTTAATAGCAGCTTTTACCAATCTATTCAACCATTCTCCCATCTTTTCCCCACGCCATGGTGCAATGGCCCCGTCGTAAACGGATTTACTTTTGTCTGGGATAACCAAATCAGCATCGATACCAATGATTTTTCCATAACCTTCGCACCGGCTACACGCACCATAAGGGTTATTAAAGCTGAAGAAGTTCGGAGTGGGTTCTTCAAAGGTTATCCCGTCTAATTCAAATCGATCGCAAAAGAAATGTTCCTCATCCGCTACGCGAAGGTAACAATCTCCCTTCCCCTCGAAAAAAGCCGTCTGTACAGAGTCTGCAATTCTACTAATCGTTTCATCTTCATCGCTAATACGGATTCGATCAACAACAATCCTTAAATCTCCTAAAGTTACCTGAACGTTTCCAAGTTGTTTATCCTCCAGTAAATCCTCAATTTTAGCTATTTTACCCTTATACTCTACACGTATGAAACCTTTTTGCAAAAGAACAGCTAGTTCTTCTTTGAGTTTTCGTTGATTGTGAGGATGTAACGGACTAAAAATAGTGATTACCGTATCTTCAGCGAGTGCTGTCGCAAAATTCACAACATCGGTCACCGAATCTTTCTTAACTACCTTACCTGATATTGGTGAGATCGTCTTCCCTATGCGGGCAAACAATAGCTTAAGATAATCATAAATTTCAGTTGAGGTTCCTACGGTTGATCGTGGATTACTGGTGATCACCTTCTGCTCAATAGCAATGGCAGGAGCTATTCCTTTAATATAATCTACTTCAGGTTTATTCATTCTGCCCATAAACTGCCGAGCATAGGCAGACAAACTCTCTACATACCGCCTTTGTCCCTCTGCGTAGAGCGTATCAAAGGCGAGAGAAGATTTTCCCGAACCAGACATCCCCGTTATCACGACCAATTTATTTTTCGGTACCGATACGTCAATATTTTTTAGATTGTGAACTCGCGCTCCTTTAATTAATATATGAGATTTTGCGTTTGAATCAATTTTCTTTGTCATGTAACTTTCCTAAAAACCAGCCCAACTCAATGGGCTCCGTAAAAACACGTGGTGCTTAATGTGCAGAAATTTACTTGATGCCTATATCCCCACGTTTGGGAACTACCATCTACAGTAACGGCATACAAAAACAGCCATTCATTTATGTGTATACTTCCATCGTATTCATAAAAGCTCATTGCCATTAAAGGCAGGCATTCTAATGAAAAAATAAGCGTTACAAAAATACGCATTAAAGAAATAACAAACGATTTTCTAATTTTTTCTTTGTTTTTCTAAAAAAATTGTTTTGCTTTGAAAAAATTTAATTGTCCATTTTTACTTAGGAGATAACCTAAGTTAATGCATTAGGAGGAACTGCTATAGAGAAAAAAACTACTTAAAACACTTTTTACTAGACGAAAAGACGAAAAGTAGCATAGCATGACACTGCAAAAGAAAACTGACCGACAACTAATTCACTTGTATTTAGCTGGCGAAGGTGCCGCAATAGAGGAATTAATCCATCGATATCAATCTAAAATTTATACATCCATCTATTTATTGGTAAAAGACCCTTATTTAGCAGAGGATCTTTTTCAGGATACGTTTATAAAAGTAATCCGTACCTTACAAGCTGGAAGATATAATGACGAAGGTAAATTTCTACCTTGGGCTATGCGTATTGCCCATAACCTTGTTATTGATTATTATCGCAAAGAGAAACGTGCACCCTTAATTGCAAATAGCGAGGGTTTTGATATTTTCGACATCTTACCTTTCTACGATGAAAGCACAGAAGAGAAAATGATCAGACAGCAAACGCATAAAGACTTGCGAAAAATGATTCAACTCCTCCCAGACGACCAAAAAGAGGTGCTTATTATGCGTCATTACGGAGAAATGAGTTTTAAAGAGATTGCTGAAATAACGGATGTCAGCATTAATACGGCTTTAGGAAGGATGCGTTATGCGCTTAACAACCTTAGAAAAATGATTTCTACCTCAGAGGTTGTTTTAAAAACAGGCTAGGTTATTCCTAGCTTATTAAGCCGATGGCTTTGGAATGATTAATTGCGTCATTATTCGTGTTAAACAAACAGATGCTGATCTCGGTATCAGACATACTTTCTAAGAGCTGCAACGTTTTTGTAGCTCTTTTCTTTTTAATATTACGTATATATATGGCCTTGATTCGATTTGGATAATTCGTTGCCAAAGCAGCATATATCATCGGATCACGCTGCGAATTATCACCAATCAAGACAAATTTTTGTTTTGGAAAAACCCGCAATAGACGGCTAATACGCCTGTATTTGTCGTTGTGGTCGGTTCTTCCTGTCTTAAAAAAATCAAACCAGCGTTTAAAATGACTTAATAAAAAAGAACCAGAAGGAAGCTGGTTATACTTAAATATGTCGTGTAAATAATCGTATAGATTCCACTCGCTGCTGGAGACATAAAAAAATGGGTTTGAACACTCTTGCTTGGTGTCCGACAAGGAAAGCAATTGATACCAGTAAACATTATCCGTAAATAATTGTCTTTGGTAAATATTTTTAACCAGTAATTCACGTAGCCTTTTCCAAACCGTTGCTGAATGGGAAATTAATACCGTATCATCTATATCTGAAACAAAAACATATTGGGTGGTATGCGGCACGTATACATGACCTTTGGTCATGCAAACAACATTATTGTGTTGATTTACCAATCCGATACGGATTGGATGGAGACCAGCATCTAAATGCGATACCGAAGTCCATTTAAATTTAAAAAAGCCATCAGCTTCAGCTATTGTGTCCACGATTTGGTCACGAAAAAACAGACGCAAATGCGCCTTTCCAAGTGGACGCAACAAAAACAACCGTAAGATACGGAAGGTATACCGCCATCCATTGGTATTCCATTCCATCGATTCATTTCGTTGCTTTCCTTTCAAAACATGTCCATAAATAACCAGATTTTTACGATGACCATATCCATTATAAATTTTAATCGTAACCGCTGTTTCCATCAACTTTCAAACATATGAAACCTTCAACGGTTTTATAATGAGTAAGAGAAACATTATGCATCATGATTCACCTTTAGTCTTATATTTTATTGTAAATCCTCGTGCTGGCCAACAACAAATAGATTATGCCCTAGCGATCACTAACTTCTTTGAACAAACACCGCATCGTATTCATATCCATATATTGACCAGTCACTGCTCGATCGACACAATAAAGGCAGATATCGCTAAACATCGTCCAAATCGGGTAATAGCCGTTGGCGGTGATGGAACGGTAAAATTAGCTGCAGAATGTATTATCGGTTCAGATATAGCATTGGCGATCATTCCAGCAGGATCTGCTAATGGTATGGCTAGGGAAATTAACCTTAAAAATAATGTCAAATCAGCGCTATCCCTAGTTATCAATGGAAAACCAAAGGCTATTCATGCGTTGCGTATTAACCATGAAATCAGTTTACATTTAGCTGATATTGGTATGAATGCCAAGATTGTAAAAAAATTTCAATCCTTACAGGAACGCGGAATGATAGGTTATGCCAAAGCAACTTGGCGCGCACTTAAACGGCATAAAAAGATGCATGTTGCTTTACACATTAACGGAAAAACGATCTTGAAAAAAGCAGAGATGGTGATTTTAGCGAATGGTACTACTTATGGAACAGGCGTTAAAATCAATAATATCGGTTCCTTATTCGATAATCAATTCGAGGTAATCATCGTTAAATGGTTTTCCTTTATCGAGCTCATTAAAATGTGTTTCAATTTTCATATCCGCTTTAATCCTTTTAAAACAGAAATTATACAAACCAACCAAGTAACAATTGACACAAAAGAAAACACCTTCTTCCAAATTGACGGAGAATATTTGGGCAAAGTCCGCCATATCGAAGCCAAATTGATACCGCACGCCTTATACCTCATTACGTAATGTTTTATTGTTGCATATTATATATGTATATGCTCAAATTAAAATCCATAATACTAATTGTTAAAAACATAATAGGTCAAAAATTATAGAAAGCATTTGGAAGTAGCCAAATAAAGATTAATTTTGTTGCAACTAAGTTTCACTTAAAACACATACACGTAATCAAATCGATTCTGTTGTTTATCGCTTTTAATATCTGCGAAAGTAGAGTCTAAATAAAGGTTACAAAAAGTTAAAGCAACATATGATACCACAGGACTTCGAAAGTTGGCGCAACTGCATTGTCGACAAATGCAGAATCCCCCTCACTAAAGCGTTTGCTAAAAAGAGACTAGCTGTATACACACAAACAGACCACCCAGAAACGATAGCATTTATACGTTTGTACGGTAATGAACATTACCGCCGAGTGATTTCTTGGTTCAACAGAGTCATCGACATTGAAAATTAATTTTGCATTACCCTTCATCATTTTAGTTTACAACCCGACAGAAAATGAAACGCAGAGATTTTTTTAAGAATACCGCCCTCACGGCAATAGGCGCAGCCCTGCTTTCTCCTTTTGAAACGTTAGCACGGAAATCATACCGGTTTTCGGACAACACCAGCAGTGCAAAAAACATTATTTTCATGGTCAGCGACGGAATGAGTACTGGCACATTGAACATGGCCAATCTGCTTTTACAGCGCAAAGAAGGGCGTCAGAGCAACTGGCTGGCACTTTATGAAGAAAGTCGGGTTAGCAGAGCATTAATGGATACAGCCTCCGCAAGCTCACTTATCACAGATTCCGCTGCTGCAAGTTCTTCTTGGGGTGGGGGAAAACGAGTTAACAACGGTTCGCTTAATGTAAACGCTGACGGTTCTTTTAACAAACCTATTCTACAGAAGTTCAAGGCCGCTGGAAAGGCGGTTGGCTGCGTAACTACTGTACCCATCACCCATGCAACACCTGCAGGCTTTTGTATCAACAGTGATAAACGTTCCGATCAACCAGGGATTGCGCTGATGTATCATGACCTCCGTTTCGACGTGATGATGGGAGGCGGTACAGAATTTTTCAGTGCCGAAAAACGTAGCGACAAGCAAGATCTTTTTAAAAAATACCGATCTTCCGGTTTTTCGGTGTTGAATAACCGCGATGACCTCTTTAATTTAGCTGGAAATGATAACCAACCGGTAATAGGTGTTTTCCATGAAGACGGATTACCCTATGCATTGGACAGGTCCAATAGTAAAACATTGGTATCCGCAACGCCTAGCCTGGCAGAAATGACAAAAGCGGCCATCGAACGTATGAAAAATAATCCAAAAGGTTTTGTCCTACAAGTTGAAGGGGGAAAAGTGGATTGGGCTGCTCATGCCAATGACGCAGGAGCTTTGATCTATGACCAAATTGCTTTTGACGATGCTATCGCCGAAGCGATCCGTTTTGCGGAAAAGGACAAGGAAACCTTAGTCGTAATCACCACCGATCATGGGAACGCCAATCCAGGACTGTTTTACGGAAGCAAAGCCAATGAGAACTTTGACCGCATCCAGCATTTCAAATACACAAATGATTGGATATTAAATAGGGTGAATAAAACCGATAGTCCAGCTTCACTCGTAGAGCGCATTCATTTTGCTCAGGGTTACGCTATCACTACAGAAGAAGCCAAACAGTTGCTAGATCATTACCAAACACGCGATGGAGAGGGCTTATACAATCCCCGAAAGCTTCCTTTCAAATTATTGGCGCAGATACAGGAAAATCACTTGTCTGTGGGTTGGGGTGCTATGGATCATTCAGCAGACTATGTAGAACTAGCCATGTTTGGACCAGGCAGTGAGCGGCTCAAGCCCTTTGTCAGAAACGTTGAGCTGCATAACTTTTTATTGGAAACAGCAGGTGTTCCACTTTCATAGCAAATACCTGCATTGCTTTATCACGCATTATGACTATGGAGAGGTAGAAATAAAAACTTTTCCAAATTAACAGATATGAAACCATCAGAACAACAGAAAACGTCAGGCGATCCACAAAAGTCGACGAAATATCGTTTGATCAAGATATTGCTGATTATAGTGGCGTCAGTGCTTTTTTTATTTGTTCTGTTAACGGCCTACTTTATAGCGCCCGCGCATATTTAAAAGGACAAAAGCGGAAAATTGCGCTTTTTGTCTAGATAATATATGAGCAGATTATTTAATACAACTAACATCCTTAAGCATATTGCTTATGGTAATAGCTTAGTTAAAACGGTGAAGCATATCCTTATGCGGCATATATTGACACAACAGCGGAAAGATTATCTCAGGCAGCTCATTGCTTGGTTTCAGCTATGTCTTTTTCTTGCGATCCTTGCCAACAACGTCTTGTTTCAGCATGTCCACCGCTTCGCTGACGGAACAATTATCGTCCATGCGCATCCATTTCCCAAAAACACTTCACACCAGCATACTAAAAGTGAATATGTCTTATTAGACGCTGTCTTCCATGCTATGTTTCTATTGGTAACGGCACCGTATCAAGCAAAGGTTATAGAAAGCACATGGTGTATTATCGGTTACCGGCAAGCCTTCAACATTCCTTTGATCGCTATCTTCTGCTCCTTTCTCCGAGGCCCTCCAGTCATTAACTAAAAGGAAAAACCCTGATCCGGACAAATACCATCCGAGGCACGTACACATCACTGAACATCATTGGGCGGATGATTTTCTTATCATCAGCAAGGGGTAAGGAATGTCTGTTTCCTTTTCATTTGCACTATACCCGGTTATTAATGACTATTAAATCTTCATTAAATGTTTACTCCTATAAAATTTTATTTCCTTATTTTCTTCTTTGCATTATTGGTACTTCCCGTATATGCACAACAAGGAACTATTAAAGGTCTGGTTATGGCAGACAGCGTCCCAGTACCGGCTATCTCGGTATCCATTTCCGGTTCTACGATCGGTACCATAACCGACGACCAAGGTTATTACCTACTAGAAAAAACACCCATTGGAAATTACACAATCATTTTCTCTGGTATTGGGTATGATCAATATCGCATACCCATAAAAGTAGAACCAAATGGTACAACCGTTGTCAATGCCTTTTTACAAAAAAAACAGTCTAATCTGGATGAAGTGGTCGTTACAGGAATAAGCCGAGGCGAAGCCCTACGCAAGAGTCCTGTACCCATTACCGTTGTCAATAAATCGGTTATAGAACAAAATATCAATAATAACGCGATCGATGTACTGTCGAAAACCGTACCCGGAGTAAGTTCCGTATCCACAGGACCCAACGTTTCCAAGCCCTTTATCCGTGGACTTGGGTATAACCGGGTTTTAACGTTGTATGATGGTATGCGTCAGGAGGGCCAGCAATGGGGCGATGAACACGGTATAGAAATCGATCCGTATGGTATCTCCCGTGTGGAAGTGATCAAGGGCCCTGCTAGCCTTACTTATGGTTCAGACGCACTTGCCGGTGTTATCAATTTTCTCCCTGCTACGCCTGATTTTAGTAAAAAACCGTTTGCTGGTGATTTCACTTTGGACTATCATAGTAATAATAGGCTCATTGGATCATCCTTAGGTTTAGGATACCAACATGGAGATTGGACCTATCTTTTCCGGGGGAGCGCTAAAACAGCACAAAGCTACACCAACAAAGTGGATGGTCCCGTTTATGGTACAGCTTTTCGGGAGTATGACCTGTCGGGTTCTGTACAGGTAGATAGGTCCTGGGGGAATACCAAACTCGGCGCAACCCTGTACGACAATCTCCAAGAGATTCCTGATGGTAGCCGCGATTCTCTTACCCGAAAGTTTACCAAACAGCTATTGGATGATGGTGACGATATTAAAAACCGACCAATTGTACCAGATGACAAACTCAGAAGCTATCGTATCAACCCCTTGCACCAGCATGTCCAGTATTATCGCATATATAGCGTCAATACCTTCAGGCTCGGTGATGATCAGGTAAATCTTACTTTTGGTGGTCAGCGTAGTGTCCGACGGGAATACAATCATCCTACGCAACCAGAGCAGGCAGGGCTTGACGTTAGCCTGAATACCTTAACCTATGAGGTGAAATACGCCGTTCACCCGATTTATGGAATCGAGAGCACCTTTGGTGTAAATGGTATGTACCAAACCAACCGTAGCGGGAATGCCACCGACTTTCCTATCCCTGACTATAACCTGTTTGATATTGGCGCCTATTTCTTTGCCAAACGTTCCATTGGGAAAATAGATCTGTCTGGAGGCTTACGTTACGATAGCAGACATCTAACATGGGAAGACTTTTATGTAGGCCTTAATCCTTCGACCGATTTCGACAGACATATCAAAAAACCAACAGACCCTGATACCGAACTACAATTCCCTGCTTTTAGTCATCGGTATCAAGGCATTTCCGGCAGTTTCGGAGCGGCCTATAACCTAACGGACAGACTCGTCTTGAAGGGAAATATCGCCAGAGGATATCGTTCGCCAAACATCACCGAAATTGGGTCCAATGGTCTTGATCCGGGAGCCCACATCGTATACCTAGGCAATCGCTCTTTCGTTCCAGAATTCAATTTACAGGAGGACTTCGGCATCTTATATTACACTAAAGCCCTAGATCTCGGACTGGAACTCTTCAATAATGACATCCAACATTACATCTATCAGTCTAGGTTAACAGATACCAACGGTAACCCAATCGTTATCGTTCCTGGAAATACCACTTACCAGTACCAACAATCTAAAGCCCGATTATACGGAATGGAGTGGAGTGTTAACTTGCACCCCTCACAACTGCCCTGGCTTACTTGGAACAATAGCATGGCCTACGTAGTAGGACTTAATAAAGATCAATCACTGCTTAACCAATACGGGAAGGATGCCAAATATCTGCCCTTAATCCCTCCACTGCATATCCGCTCAACCGTCAAGATTAGTGCCCAAAAGGCTCTCGGTATCTTTGATTCGCCCTACTTCAAGGTTGAAGTGGATCACAACAGCGCACAAAACCACTTTTATGCCGTAGATGGAGCTGAAACGGCTACTTCGGACTATACCCTTATTAACTGTGGTCTTGGTGCTACTATTAAAAAGAAGGATAGCAAAAGCACCTGGTTACGGGTGTTTCTTGAAGCAGAGAACTTGTTTAACATTGCCTATCAATCCCATTTAAATCGGCTTAAATATTTTGAATACTATGAACAATCTCCAAGCGGCCGCTATGGAATATATAATATGGGTCGCAATTTCAGTTTCAAGGTTATATTGCCTCTATAAGTTAGGAAATCTGTAAACAGGGCGTTAAACAAATGCAAAAGTTTTTCAAGACAATGGAATGACCACTACAGGAATTGAAATATCCAAAACCGCAATAGCGTTTCTGTATCTAATATATCTTTTGACAACAACCAATACGGTATATTTTGCTGCACTTTGATTCACTCGTTGGACGGCGATCAAATAGTAAAACTTATTTCTAATTGTTGTCACCATTTCCCAAAGCGATTATATGATTTTTACCGTTATCACAAGAGAAGCACAAACATACAGACAAGGTAAATTCATCAGCAAAAACCGTTTTGAATGTTTGGCAGTGCAAAAATGTTCTTTACGATAGCGATACCATACAAGAAGAAATTGGCAAAGCAGGATTGTTTGAAGTATTTTTTCAGAAAATAATGGTAACAAATTTTTTTGCTTGTAGTGACAATGCAAGTCCAATGGATTCTGTACCTAATGCTGTAGTAACAGGAAATGTTGTAGGTAAAATGACAAATAACGGAATGAATGAAAGAAGAGGCGTTTTAATGAAATACAATTGATGATGAAGTACGATAATTGCCGGTAATTTTAATATTTTTGATAATTTGAAAAGAGAGGCTGCGCAAAGAGGAAAAGGATCAACTATACAGATACAATGAGAATAATCGCTACTATATTAATTTTAATAATATCAACATTCACGATGCAGGCGCAAAATCTTGACCGCATTCTTAAACAGACAAACAATGGAGAGCGGATAAATACGCTTATCTCTTTTGATAAGGAAAATGAACTGGAGTATATGCCGCTCACCATCATTAAAGGAAAAAATCCGGGAACTGTATTTGCTATTGTAGCCGGAGTGCATGGCTATGAATATCCACCGATAATAGCTGTACAGGAGTTAATGAAAGAAATAGACACCAACCGGCTTCAAGGTACGCTCATTATTTTGCCTATTGCTAACACGGCATCGTTTTATCAGCGTTCTCCCTTTGTCAACCCCGTAGACGGGAAAAATCTGAATACTACTTTCCCCGGATCTTCTTCCGGAAGTATCACGGAGCAGATTGCACACTGGATCACAAAAGAAATCATTCCCAATACGGAAGTTTTTTTAGACATTCACGGTGGCGACGCCAGTGAAGACCTGCTTCCTTTTGTTTGTTATTATAATGATCAGGAAGAAGCGAAACAAACAGAACAAGCCCGCCTGTTAAGTGAGGCTTCAGGCATGGAATACATTGTCTCCTATCCATACAACATTGCAAAGACAGAACCAGCTAAATATGCTTTTAAACAGGCTGTGCAGGACGGAATTGTTGCATTAAGTATAGAGGCAGGAAAACTCGGAACCGTACAATCAAAAAATGTAGGCTTGATAAAAAATGCCGTTTATAATATGCTAAGCTATTTAGGAATGTACAAGACGGAAAAAACATTTGCTAAAGCATCCAGAAAATACCTTCATAACCAATCGTATGTAAGGGTTCACGAAAAGGGTATATTTTACAGTTCGGTTAAAAGTGGAGATGCTGTTTCAAAAGACCAAAACATTGGATATATTACGGATGATTTTGGCAATACCATGTGCCAGGTAACATCACCTGTAAGCGGGATTGTACTATATAAAGTAGGCACACCTCCGGTTAATGTAGGTGAAACGCTTTTTTGTATTGGTCATTAACTTGAAAGTTGAACTTCGTATCTTCTTTTCGATCTTCTACTTGGGGTATGACATTTTATATAAATTAGCCGATATACATATGAATATAATAGCATTTTTTATTTAGTTTTTTTATGAGCATCAATTCGCAAAACGTAGTTGACTATCCCAATAACAACACCATCTTTATGGTGTGGAATTTTAAAGAGGGCGTTGCCGTCAATGATGCGTTCAATCGGCTTTGTGCGCTAATCAGCAACCTCAATAATTCAGCCAATACACGTTTCCCGCATGCGAAAGCAAGTGTAGTGTTGGGTATTGGTTTTGATACCTGGCATTTATTGAAACTTCCTCAGCCGCTTCCGAAAGAATTCGAAAGATTTAAACCCATTATAGGTACCAAGCATACCGCGGTAGCCACGAAAGGTGATCTGCACATGCATATCCGTTCTGATGCTTATAGTTTTTGTATAGATGCTGCTTCAGCCATTACGGAAACATTAGCGGAGGCTGCTGTAAGTGTTGAGGAAATCCACGGGTTCCGATATTGGGACAGCCGGAGTATTTTGGGCTTTGTGGATGGCACGGAGAACCCGCATGGTGCAGACAGGGAATATTTTGGTATCATAGGCGATGAAGATCCCTATTATAAAGGTGGCAGCTATCTATTCGTACAGAAATATATACACAATATACAAGCATGGAGATCTTTGCCAGTTAGTGAACAGGAAAAGGTAATTGGCAGATCCAAAACGGATGATATAGAAATGCCAGATGATGTGAAGCCATCCAACGCGCACTCGGCACTGGCCAATGTGGGCGATGATCTTAAAATAGTACGGGATAATATGCCTTTTGGAAATATTTCAACCAATGATATGGGAACGTATTTCATCGCTTATGCTAGTTCATTTAATACGGTGAAAAAGATGCTGACCAATATGTTCATAGGCTCACCAGAAGGGAACTACGACCGGATATTGGATTTCAGTACGGCAAAAACAGGAACATTGTTCTTTGTACCGACCTTTGAAATGCTGGATAGCTTTGGAAAATAAAATTCGTAAACATACTGTGGGACATTGTCCTCTTCGAAACACAATTCATCCGCAGCTCCTATTGGTATCAATTCATAGTATTTCATAAATTCATCAATAAACATCCCAATCATATTTCTGCCCTTATAGATACCTTCTTCTCGACAGCTTATGGAAACGATTAGATTCTGCTCAACATAAATCGAAATATCAGGATTTTCAATAAAATAAACATGGGAAGTTAACTTGGCATTTTGACGCTTCCCATTAAAGTAGTATTCAATATGTGCTCTTCCATTGGGAGTTTTAATTTCTGGTTCTGTGTACATTTGGCGCATTGGTTGGCGCACGGAGGGAGAATATAACATAAAAAAAGCCGGTACTTACATACCAGCTTTGTAGCGGGGAGCAGGATCGAACTGCCGACCTCAGGGTTATGAATCCTGCGCTCTAACCAGCTGAGCTACCCCGCCAAAACACCCCTTCTCTTTTGGGTTTGCAAATATAGTTTATTTTCCTTTTCTTTAGAAAAAAAGTTAAAAAAGTATTAAAGGACATATTTAGATCCTAAACCATTATGGCGGAAAAAAGGAAAATGCAATTAGAATACGAGATCAGGTCATCTCCTAAAATATTATATTCATTTATTAGCGAGCCGAATGGATTAGCACAATGGTTTGCCGATGATGTGGTCTATAAAGACAGCAAATATCACTTTATTTGGGATAATGAGGATCATCCGGCAAAACTCATAACTGCTAAAGAAAACAAGAGCGTAAAATTCGCATGGTTAGACGACTCCCCATATTACTTAGAACTTGAAATTATCCAAGACGAATTAACAAATGATGTAGCGCTTGCTATTACGGATTTCGTTATTGAAGAAAATGAAGCCGATCGAAAGCTGATCTGGAACAATCAGATACAATATCTTTTAAGTGTACTCGGCGCTTAAATTTCGTATCTTTGTAATGCAGTTTATACTTGAATTTTGCAAGGAGGGGTATAGATTTCAATGAAACCTGCATGAGTTGTGGTTCGCAATTACATGAATAACTTATGTAAGCTTCATTCCTATTAAGAGGCAAATTATTCTGATGAAAAAAATTCATGTACTCGTATTAAAGGCTTTTTTTAAACCCTTTATCGTCACATTTTTCATTGTTATGTTCGTGTTGCTGATGTTATTTTTATTTAAATACATCGACGACTTAATTGGTAAAGGCTTTGAATGGTATGTGATTTTAGAACTCTTATGGTATGCTTCTGCTGCCCAAATTTCTATGGCCATGCCTTTGGCTATGCTGCTCTCCTCCATCATGACATTTGGGAATTTAGGAGAAAGCTACGAATTGGTAGCTATTAAGGCCGCAGGAATTTCCTTGAAAAAAGCAATGATGCCGCTGATCATTCTGGTTGGCTTGATTAGCGTGGGTTCCTTCTTTTTCAGTGATTACATTTTACCTATCACTAACCTAAAGATGGGCTCACTTTTATATGACGTGCGAAATAAGAAAGCCGATTTTCTGATTAAAGATGGTATTTTTAACAATAGTATTCCTGGTTATTCCATACGAGCTCAAAATAAGAGTAAAGATGGAACCGTCTTATATAACCTTATCATTTATCAACACAGTAATATCTCTAGGGGTACAAACGTGCTTTTAGCGAAAGAGGGGGTCATGTACAACTCACGTGATAATAATTACATGATTCTAAAATTAAAAGATGGCGTTCGCTATGAGGAAACAACTGCCGGCAATCGGTCTTATAATCCAAGGCAACAATTTACCCGCTATTATTTTAAGCAAACAGAGCAAAAATTTGACATGTCTACTTTTCAAATGAAAAGGACAGACGAAGACCTCTTTAAAAGTCATTCCATGATGCTTAATTTGAAACAACTGGAATACTATACGGATTCAACGACAAAAATGTTGGATAGTATACGTGGAACCATTTTTAATGAAATTAAAGGAAACTACAAGCTATTTAACACTTATCAGGCGAGACAAAACAAGCCGTTAAAAAAAGATGATTCGCTAAGTACCTTTAATCATTCATTTGCAGAGGTTATTCCCGCTGATAAACGAATTGTGGCCTTGAATAATTCACTAACCGACATCCGGTATATTAAAGAGGTATTAGACATGAAAGCTAAATCGGATAAAGATTTCGACTTATCCATTGTCCGTTATATTTTAGAATACCATAAAAAGTTCACCTTGGCCGTATCCTGTCTGTTATTGTTTTCTATAGGAGCACCCCTTGGAGCCATCATTCGCAAAGGAGGCTTGGGATTACCGGTTGTCATGGCCATTATTTTTTTCTTGATTTACCATATTATCTCTACTATTGCTGAAAAATCAGCCAAAGAGGGCGATATCGGGCCGATCATGGGCACATGGACAGCGATCATTGTTTTAACTCCTTTAGCTATATTTCTAATATATAAAGCAGCAACAGATTCTGCTCTATTTGATATTGAGAATTACAAGCTGGCCGCAAATAAATTCATCAACCGCTTAAAAACACATTATAATAAATACTTTAAGAAAAAAAATCGTTAACTATAGGTATGACTTTACCATTATAGAGGTCTTGGCGAACTCTTCTATCTTTGTAAAGTTTTAACTGATAAATTCCAATGAACTTCCACTTAAATACGATCGAAGAAGCGATCGAAGATATTAAAGCAGGCAACGTGATCATCGTAGTTGACGATGAAGATCGTGAAAATGAAGGCGATTTTATTGCCGCAGCGAGCAAAGCATCTCCTGAAATTATTAATTTTATGATCACGCATGGTAGAGGGCTAGTGTGCGCACCACTCACAGAAGAAAGATGTAAAGAACTCGACCTGAGCCCAATGGTAGGACAAAATACCGCAGTCTACGAAACCAACTTTACTGTGTCGGTAGATCTACAGGGTCATGGTTGTACTACCGGAATCTCTGCCTCTGACAGAGCGAAAACCATACAAGCCCTTATTAATCCCAATACTAAACCAGAAGAATTAGGTCGGCCAGGGCATATTTTCCCATTAATAGCAAAGGATGGCGGCGTTTTAAGAAGAACAGGTCATACCGAAGCGGCAGTAGACATCGCTCGTTTAGCCGGACTGGAGCCTGCAGGGGTTTTGGTAGAAATACTCAAAGAAGATGGTGAGATGGCACGCCTATCAGACCTGATAGAGGTAGCTAAGAAATTTAAACTAAAAATTATTTCCATCGAGGATTTAATAGAGTATCGACTAACTAAGGATTCTTTAATTACTAAAGAGGTTTCTGTAAAATTACCTACAGAATGGGGAGAATTCAATTTAGTGGCATACAAACAAAAGAACACCGGTGAACAGCATTTGGCTCTAATTAAAGGATCTTGGGAGCCTGACGAACCTATATTAGTACGTGTACATAGCTCTTGCTTAACAGGCGACATCTTCGGTTCGTGTCGTTGCGACTGCGGCCCTCAATTACATAAGGCGATGGAAATGATCGAAAAAGAAGGAAAAGGGGTAATCGTCTATATGAATCAGGAAGGTCGTGGTATTGGTTTAATTAATAAATTGCATGCCTATAATCTTCAAGAAAATGGGCTGGATACGGTTGAGGCAAATGTCAAGCTCGGGTTTAGCCCAGATTTGCGTGACTATGGGATCGGTGCACAAATCTTACGAAACCTTGGTGTAAGTAAAATGAAGTTAATGTCTAACAATCCTACAAAACGTGCAGGATTAATTGGTTATGGCTTAGAGGTGGTGGAAAATGTTCCTTTAGAGATCCAATCAAATAAACACAACGAACTCTATTTACGTACAAAAAGAGATAAAATGGGTCATACCATTATGAAAAACACCTAGCTGATCATAAACATATTACGAATAACATCATGGCTACTTTTTTGTAGCCATTTTAATTCACTTTTTTCCCTTTTATAGGTGCGGTGTTCTCTTTTGGCGATACTTCTTTTTGCCCACTTTTTCTTTCACCTTCCTGCTCTTCCTTCTTTTTGTCCTTATTTAAAGAGAACATGCGTTTAAAGAATTCCCCTAACGTATCGAATTCTTGCCGATAAACTAAGCCGAAGGCGCTTACATATTCGTCATTTGGATTTAAGAAATTTCGATTATTTAACCGATTAGAAGCTCTAAACAATAAATTTCCGTTTTTCCGGATGAGATATAGTGCTTCTACATCGCTTGCCACCTGATTACCAAATAAATTCAGATCATTCAATTCGCCTCTACGATCCGTTACACCACCCGTTAACATTAGGCGATTATTCAGCAGTCTGATAGACGCGCTGGCTTCATTAAATGAACGGATATTAAAGTCAACAAAATTTAAATTTAAGGATTGTGAAATCACATTATTTAACTGATTAAAAGCTAACTCAGTGCCGGCGCTGAGAAACGTGCTATTCAACTCCGTTGTTAGGTCCGTTCCGGTGCCAGGAGAAAAACTACGACGAACAATCAAGCTCAACGCTTGTTGATTGACATTATTCGCATCACTAAAATAATTTTGTAACTCATCCTTAACATAGGCATCTGAAGGGAAATCCAGTGCAAAACTAATTTCAGGGTGTAAGAGATTGCCTCCCAGAATCATTTCTGCTTGAGCAAGTACCCGTTGATCGGTGGCCGCCCGTCCAGCAGCGGTATAAAGCGGTCTAACACTTGTTCTAACTTCATAAACAGCCGTTAAATTAATCAGGGCTTCTGACGGATTACCCGTCCATCGAATGGTTCCTCCCCTACTGATTTCAAAGATTTTATTAATAAAATCCTGCGCGGTAAAGGTAAATTTACCTTGAAGGATAACATAGTCACCGAACATTTCAAAATCCCCCAAGCTGGTAATATTCATAATGATATTACCATTACCAACACCCGAAAGTTTACCCAGGTCTGTAAAGATATTTGCCTCAGCATTTCTACTGATATCCAAGTCTATATGTAAGGTCAAACCGTCAAAATAGGAATTCTTTGTTTCACTAAACGTTGAATCTTTTGAAACAAAAGTGATAAAATCGTTATCACTAACTGTCCCTGAGGCATTAAGTGGTATATTGAATATTGTTCCCTCATCGGTTGCAGCTTTTATATCAATATCCATATTACTCGTTGGCCCTTTAAAAATAAAGTCGCCTGTTCCAACAGCTGTACCATAGTAAAGAGGGTTATCTTTAGCCGTTGTATTGAGCACCATAAAATGATTGGCTTTAACTTGCACATCAATAACCGGATCCAAGGGGTTACTCATGTCTACAGAACCGTCGGCAACTGCACGATTATTATCCTTATCTCGAATTTCTAAATCGTGTAATGCTATAGTACTATTATTCACACGAACCTGATCATTGATGGTATAGCGTGTTTTTAAGTAGTTAACCGTAAAACTGGCCTCTTTAAAATCACAATCCCCACTAATTTCTGGACTCCAAGGCGTTCCTCTTACACGGATATCCGCAGAAACCGTACCGGTCAAATCAGCAACTAGCTTTTTCAAGAAAGGTTCAAAAAGTACGAGTTCGCTATCTTCTAAAGTAACCTTTAAATTTAAGCTATTCGCTGTCGCTTTGGCATCGTATGATCCGGTAATCTTCAAGGTTCTACTGCTCTGATGTTTAATCTCCATGTCCATTTCCACTAAATCTGTCTCGGGGTTCATCTCTGCGAGCAACGTCATATCTCCTATCTCCCGATCGTTATAGTATATATTAGACGAATTGATATCTGCTGAAGCATAGGGATTTTTTAGCGCCGAAAACAAATGGAAACTGCCATTAAGCTGGCCAGCCAGTTTAATTCCTAAAGGATTGGTCACCCCATCAAGGGTTGCTAAGTTAAATCGATTAAACGTCACGTTCAAAACATCTTCTTCTCTATTTGAAACTACACCATCAATTTTAACCAGTTGTTCTTTATTCTTTAATTCAAATCCCTTCACTTCAGCACGCCCATCATGGAAATCAAAATTCACTTTATCTTCCAGTTGCCAATCTTCTTGATTAATCTTAACATTTGAAGGTAATAAACTTAACCTAGCCGCCTCATCTGGCTTAAACTCTACCAGGCCGTTCAGATCCAACTGGTTTTTGGCATCAATATCAGAAAGCTTTACATTGAATTGTAAGCTATCATCTGCCAAGATGTTGGATATATTTATGTTTTCTACATACAGACTATCTGTTATATTTACCTTGTCTGCAGTTAGGGTTAAATTTAGTGATTCATTACCTGCCACTTCATCCAAAATAATATCTTTTATTTTAAGCTTCCCTACTTCTAATAGAGGGATATACGCATTCAAATTAGCAATACTATCTGCGGTAGAGAATTTTCCATTAACTTGCATGGTATCGGGCATATGCAGTGATGGAGCAAACAATTTAAATAACGGTTCAGAGCGTTTAAGTCGAAGAGCAAAATTGAAAGCCTGTTTCCCTGTATTCAAATCTATATCCCATGATGGCAAATAACGTTTGGCAATAGACTTAAAATAGGCTGGGAACGTATTTAAATCAATTTCGCCGTTCAGTGTAGCGTCTAAAATATCTGACTCAATAGCGATCGTCCGGTCATTGTCAGTTCCTTTAGCTACCAATACCATTGAATCTACTGCGGCAGAATAATTAGGCTTTCTGAGTACAACCTTAGTGATACTTGCATTTCCTACCAAATTATTCAGATTATTGCCACGAAAATTGCTATTAATTTGCCCCTCAACAACTACTGAATCTTTTGCTAATCCCATTTTATATAAATCAGCTTTATTGACAACACCAAACAGCTCATAGGTAGGATTTTGCTGATTTTTCAAATCAACTTCACCGGTAAGTGATGACATCAGCTTAGGATCGTTAACGGATAAATTGCCCGTAATTACCTTTTCCAACACTTTTCCATCAAACTGAAGATGATCGTACCGATGGTTATCATAATACAAGTAGGGAATATCAGCTTTTACCTGTGCAATAATTTCTGCCAAGTTAAAACCCTGTCCGTTTATTGTTGCTTGGAAAGCAGCAGATCCTAATTGCTTTTGATGCAGTAAAGAACCGAGATCGAAATGACTTGTTTGAATACTACCATCGTATGTATGATCGTCTTTTAACGTCATCGCAAGCTTTTCGCTCACTTCTCCTAAGCTCGTTTTCAATACGCCATCAGTTTTGAAGTCATTATAGTATCCAGATAATTTACCTGTGTAACTAATATGGCCGAGGGATTCTAAGAAATCCGGTAATTGAAAACGAGTGTTCCCACTAAAACCAGCCAATAAGGGTTCCGCGTCTCCTTTGTTCGTCGCGAATTGCGTAAGATTAACGGTAAATATAGTCTGCTCAATTTTGGGTAATCCTGAAACAGCAACATCACCTGAAAAATAAGTCGCCTTGCCCATTTTTATAAGCATTTGCTTACCGGAAAAATGATTGACCTTTCCACTAACATGGCCATTGATACCTATATTAAATTTAATTTGGTTGACTGAAGGAGCAAAAAAAGCAATATCTTTCGCCTCCACTCGACTGTCTTTAATAATAGCATGAACGGTCACCTTATTAATAAAATCAGAGAAATCAGCGATATCGCGATAATTAAATCTCAAATAATTCCCCAGTTTACTAGCATTTGTTTCAGCGTATAGCTGCTTAAACTCCATACTGGTACTGTCAATTTTTACGGAAGCATCTAATTGTTTCAACCAAAAACCACTTTTTTCTTTAAAATGTAATTGCTTGACATCTCCCTTTAGTAAGTGGTCCTGTACATCAATATTCGCAAGCTCACCACTTAAATTAACAATCTTAATATCGTTAAAATCTATTCCTTGTTGTGCAGCTTCAGCTAAATAATTTTTATAGCTAAAACTCAATTCCCGAAAAGATACTTGTCGCAAATGAATCATCAATCCCCCCCCACTTTTTTTCTTACTTTTTGAGCTACTGAAATAAGAACTTATAAAAGATAGGTTAGTCGTGGTATCTGTTTTCTTTTTTAGGTGAAAAGTTCCTTGACGTAAATGAAGATCATTGACATGAATTTCTTTATTTCCAATATGTTGAAAATTCAATTTAGCCTGTAAGGCATCAACGTAAAGTAAGGTATCATGATCCAAATCCTCTACATAAACCTGCTTGAGCGTTAAAGAAGAAAAGGGTTTAAAATAAATACCACCAATGGAAATAGTGGTATGTAATTCACGAGAAAAGTAAGCTGCCAAACGTTGTGTAAGGAATGTCTGCACGGGCCTGAGTTGCAAGAAAAATAATAGTAACACCAGCAATATCAATATACTGCTCAAGCTATACAAAACTATTTTTACTATTTTTCTGATCAAGTTCCCCCTATATTTACTCAACTGTTATTCACGAAGAAAATCATTTTACAACAAGCTATCTAACTGTAATACGGATTATGGCAATGTAATAACGAATAAATCCGATTACCCTACCGATCAACTTTTATATAAACAAAAGTTTATATAAGTTTGTAATCTTAAATCATTAAAATTTTGCACATTGGCAATTATTCTTGGCATCGAATCTTCGTGTGACGAAACCTCTGCCGCTATTTGTATAGACGGACAAATCCACTCAAATATTATCGCTAACCAAACGATACATGAAAAATTTGGCGGCGTTGTTCCAGAGTTGGCTTCTCGTGCTCACCAACAACACATCATTCCTACCGTTAATGAGGCTATCCGTGAAGCAAAAATACATAAAAATGCTATAGATGCCATAGCATTTACAAGAGGACCGGGCTTGTTGGGATCACTACTAGTGGGAACATCTTTTGCAAAAGCATTTGCTATGGCAAGAAAAATTCCGCTCATTGAAGTCAATCACATGCAAGCCCATATACTGGCTCATTTTATCGAAGATCCGAAGCCAGCATTTCCCTTTATATGCCTCACCGTTTCAGGAGGGCATACGCAGCTCGTATTGGTTAACGATTACTTTGATATGGAATTAATTGGTCAAACCATTGATGACGCTGCCGGCGAAGCCTTTGATAAAACGGCTAAAATACTCAACCTCCCATATCCAGGTGGCCCTTTAATCGATAAGCTTGCAAAAGAAGGCGTTCCTCGTTTCCAATTTCCCGAGCCTCAGATCAAAGGTTTGGATTTTAGTTTTAGTGGCTTAAAGACTGCTATTTTATATTTCGTACAGCAACAGATAGCGCAAAATCCAAACTTTTTACAAGATAATATTCATGATATTTGTGCCTCCGTCCAAGAACGGATTATTAGCATCTTATTAAAGAAGTTAAGACGCGCTGCAGAGCACTACCACATCAACCAAGTCGCCATTGCGGGTGGTGTATCGGCTAATTCTGGCCTTCGGGAAGGTCTGGATAAACTTGCTAAAGAAGAGCATTGGGATGCTTTTATTCCCAGATTTGAATATTGTACAGATAACGCTGCAATGATTGCTATTGCGGGATATTACAAATATCTCTATAACGATTTTGCGACACAAGACATCGCCCCGCTAGCTAGATGGGCAATAAATCATCAAAAATAGGTTAAAAAAAATTTTAAGATGGGAGCTCCGAGTTTGATTTTCTTTGGAATTTTTGCCTTTCCTCTAATCGCATTTCTATTCTGGTTAATGCGTAAAGATAAAAAAAGGGGGATTTTTGGCATTATCGTAGTGATTATATTGGTTATTTTCGCTGTTGCAGTTTCTTTAAAGGCAAGCAAAAGTGAACTCGACAGGGAAAAGTATGAAAAACTTGATCGTTAATAGCTTTTAACCCAGATTATCCGGCGGATAATCTGGGTTAAAAAGTTCGCCTATTTTTCTTCCAATTTTTCAGCGGAAACCAATGCTTTAATCTTCGTCTCCAATTCATCCATTAAATCTGGATTATCTAACAATAAAGATTTCACAGCATCCCTTCCCTGTCCTAATTTAGTATCGCCATAGCTAAACCATGATCCTGATTTTTTAATCACATCAAAATCTACTCCCAAATCAATAATTTCACCTACTTTCGATATTCCCTCTCCAAACATAATATCAAATTCTGCCACACGGAACGGTGGAGCTACCTTGTTCTTCACAATCTTAACTTTTACCCGATTACCGGAGACCTCATCAGCATCTTTGATTTGTGAAGTTCTACGGATGTCCAAACGTACAGAAGCATAAAATTTGAGTGCATTTCCACCGGTGGTTGTTTCAGGATTTCCAAACATCACCCCTATTTTTTCTCTTAATTGATTGATAAAAATGCAGCAACAATTGGTCTTAGAGATCGTGCCGGTTAATTTTCGTAAAGCTTGAGACATCAACCTCGCTTGCAAGCCCATTTTAGAATCGCCCATCTCTCCTTCAATTTCCCCTTTAGGCACTAGTGCCGCCACTGAATCGATAACAATTACATCAATGGCTCCTGAACGAATCAAATTATCAGCAATTTCCAATGCTTGCTCTCCATTATCCGGTTGAGAAATCAATAAATTTTCCACATCAACCCCAAGTTTACGTGCATAAAATTTATCAAAAGCATGCTCTGCATCGATAATTGCTGCAATCCCACCCTTTTTTTGTGCCTCTGCAATGACATGCGTAGCCAAAGTTGTCTTACCTGAAGATTCTGGCCCATATATTTCAATGACGCGTCCCTTTGGCACACCACCAATACCTAGTGCGATGTCTAGTCCTAAAGAACCTGTAGAAATTGCATCAATCGGTTCAACAGCAGAGTCTCCCAGCTTCATAATGGTACCCTTACCGTATGACTTTTCTAATTTATCTAGTGTTAGCTGTAAAGCCTTTAATTTATCTTGGTTACTCATTTCTAATTTTTTAATCAAAAATACTAATTTTCTTACAAAGATACTAAATTTGTTAGCACTTTTATTTTCTTTTTTCCACTTTCTTCTGAGAAGAACTTATCGGTTTTCCACCCAATCCTAAAATTTCCTTTTCATAATATTTACAAAGATAGGTAATTGGACATATAGAGCACTTCGGCTTTCTCGCTACACAAATGTATCGTCCATGCAAGATAAGCCAGTGGTGGGCAATGCCTAAAGTATCTTTAGGTAAGTACTTCACCAGTTGCTTTTCTACTGCAAGCGGTGTCTTTGCATGATCGGTGAGTCCTATTCGGTTAGCAACTCGAAAAACATGTGTATCAACAGCTATAGCCGGAGCATCGTAAACTACTGAAGCAATAACATTGGCTGTTTTTCTACCAACGCCAGGTAATCGCTGCAGTTGATCAATTGCTGAGGGCACCTTACCATCAAAATCACTTATCAACATCTTCGCCATTCCTACCAAATGTTTAGCTTTATTATTGGGATAACTTACACTTTTGATATAGCTAAACACCTCATCCACAGAAGAAGCCGCTAATGTTTGTACGTCCGGATAACGCTCGAATAACTTAGGTGTTACCTGATTTATGCGTTTATCTGTACATTGAGCAGAAAGTATTACTGCCACCAATAATTCGAAAGCGTTAGTATAATTCAGCTCAGTTTGTGCGTCTGGATTATGCGAAGAAAAATAAGCAACAAGTTCTCGATAACGATCTTTTTTTTGCATAAAAACCACTAAGTCATCCGTTCTGGGAAGATCCGTTACAAGCCCTTATATTGTTTAGAAAAGGCCAAAATGGTTTGAATACTCTGTCTAGAAGGCTCTCTTATCAGGTTATCCAAAGGCTGTTGTAAAAGCGCATAGAAAAGCTTTTCCTCTGCATTAAGCGACAGCTCCTCATATAGATTGGCTTTATTTGCAGAGTTTTCAGAAATTTGTGATGTAAAAGTTTCAACCATAAATTATAATTTTTAATTCATCAATATAATTATCTAACGGGCATTGCTTCCATATATTGTACATCCTAGCACAAATAAGTAAGATTTACTTATCAACAAATTTTCCTCTACTTATCAACAGCTAGCTTTTCTGCCAATTGCAACGCATTATAAGCATTTACCAAACCACCGGTTATACAGATATCGGATAAAAGTACTTTTTTCTTCGCTTTATCTTGTACAATTTTTATCTTCTGCGAAGGTTTTACAACAGATGCCAGAATAATTTTCTTCACTTCAGCCGCTGTAAATTTTGGATAATAAGACCTTATTAAAGCAGCCACTCCACTAACGGCTGGAGCTGCCATACTTGTACCATCCTCATCTTTATATTTAGATTCTGGAACAGTAGAGTGAATAGCTACACCAGGTGCAAAAACATCAACCGTTCTTTTACCATAATTTGAAAACTCAGCCACTAGTGTTTCGTCATACTTCCAGTTACTTGCCCCTACCTCAATCCAGTTTTCGGCCACTCCCATATTAAGCCCCAAACTGTCAACATAATTTCTATTGGGATAGTTGGCATTGGCGTCATTATCCTGCCCTTCGTTACCTGCAGCATGAATGATGAGTACATCATGTTGCATTGCGTATCTCACGGCACTATCCACAATCTGTTTATCTTTCACATAAGCTTTTCCGAAACTCATATTCACTACTCTCGCTCCATTATCAACAGCATAGAACAACGCATTAGCCACATCCTTATCTCGTTCATCACCATCGGGCACCACACGTAAAACCATAATTTTCGCTTGATCAGCAATTCCTTTTATGCCAAGATTATTGGCTCTATTTGCCGCAATAATACCCGCCACATGTGTTCCGTGTAGCGCATCAGGCCCTTTCACATCAGCATTTCCATAATATCGTTCTTTGCTATCTCTATAATGATCGCCCACAATTGATCGTGGGTCATAGGCCATATTCAGGTGATAATTAACTTCCGCCTCATAATGATCAACTCCCTCTACTAAATCCTCATAGAATTTACTAAAATCACCCTCATCGTTAATCCCTCTTATCATCATTGCTAATGCCTTTCTTTCCAATTTATTCTTTGGTTTATATTTTTTCAATTCACCAATGGAAGGGTTCTTTTTATCTATACGGGTTATAATAGAGTCGACATGATTTTTAAATTCCTTAATCGCCCGTTCCGTCAACTCCGCAATTTGCAGTTTACGCATATAATCCGTATTCATTTTCTGATATTCCAAGAATTGACGGCGCTCTTTTTCCCCTAAAGGTGTTGAAGGCAATACCGATACATATTTCGGTTGTAGTTCCCGTACCAATCGTAATACTTCCAGATTGTCATATTGCACATTTTTTCCCTTCGCATTGCCTATAAAATTCCAGCCATTAACATCGTCAATATATCCGTTTTCATCATTATCTATGCTATCGCCTTCTATTTCCTTCGAATTCATCCAAATTTTATCCTTCAAATCTTCATGATGTATATCAACGCCACCATCAATAACGGCAACTACTACAGATTGCCCCGTTTTTCCCATCAAAAGCTTCTCGTATGCTTTTTCTGTGCTCATTCCTGGTATGCCGTCGGCTTGTAAATCCAAATTCTGCCAATTAGGCTTTGGTTTTTTCTCCTGTGAAAAACCCAAAAGGGGAACTAACCAAATCAAAAACAAAAAATTAAGGATATACTTCATTTATTGCGGATTAATATTGGCGATAAAAATAATACTATTTATGGATACCTTTGCCGGAACGGCATAAAATTCTTGTTGCAGAAACAATGTTTGTTGGTTAGCCGCTGGTGATGCACGCCGGCCCTTAGGGCTCATGGGGATACTCCTCCAAATAGAACGAGGCCCCGACTGACTTGCAGCGGGGCCTCGGTATAAGGTAAGGCACCGACCTACTCTCCCACGTGTTACCGCAGTACCATCGGCTCTGGCGGGCTTAACTGCTCTGTTCGGTA